>CAZDUU010000378.1:0-3088 GCA_964508675.1 uncultured Bacteroidales bacterium
ACCATGAACATTGATAATGGTTGTGTCAACTGAAATATCCAAAAGTTCGTTCGACAGGTTTTTTCCGAAAATATGTGTAATACGTTGTTTCAGACTTGCTGGCTGAAGTGTGAAAATTTCAGCATCATTATGTGTCAGCGTGAAGGCAACGTTGGGATGAGCTAATGCAACACGGTGAAACTCATCAACGATATGCTTAAATTCGATAGGGTCTGACTTTAAAAAACGACGTCGTGCCGGAATATTGAAAAAAAGATTTTTAACGGTAAAAATGCTTCCCTGTTGGCAAATAGCAGGTTCCTGACTGATAACCTTACTTCCGTGGATTTCGATTTTTGTCCCCAGTTCGTCACCTTCTTTCCTGGTTTGAAGATCCACTTGTGCAACAGCAGCAATGGATGCCAATGCTTCACCTCTGAATCCGAAAGTGGAAATTGCAAAAAGATCCTGTGCCTCGCTGATTTTTGATGTTGCATGACGTTCAAAAGCAAGTCTCGCATCTACTTCCGACATTCCTAAACCATCATCAATAATCTGAATAGAGGTTTTGCCTGCATCTTTGATATGGATTTTTATGTTTTTAGCAAAAGCATCCAGAGCATTTTCTACTAATTCTTTAACAACGGAAGCCGGACGTTGAACAACTTCACCGGCAGCGATCTGATTAGCAACAGCGTCTGGTAATATGTGAATCACATTGTCAATCATCAGGACAAAAAGAAATATAATGCCAAAGCAACTAAGCCGATGGTTATAAGAAGAAGCCTGAAATTTTGAGATTTTATGGGGCTTTTTTGAGTCCTTTGGTCTCTTAAAGTGCTGAATTTATTTCGGATATTTTGTGAATAATCGGTGTCTTTATTTTCAGCATTTTGGTCTCTTCTTTGTTCTCTTTCTTCCTTTTCAGGATCGAAAAAAACAGGCTTATAATTATATTGCCTTGCTCTATGTAATTTAAAAAAGCGAATTCCGATCATGTTTTTTTCTACAAAGGTAATAGCAAATTTGCAAAAAAACGATAGCGTTCTTTTGCAGGATGGTTAAGAAGCTTTAAAAAGTTTACTGACTATTTGTAATAACAAATGTAAGCTGTATCGCGGTCAATTTCGACTCCGAATTTAATATTTGCAGGAACAATGAAATATTGACCTTTTTTATAAGTTTTCTGTTCATGTCCGGGAATAGTGATGTGCATTTCACCTTCAATCACTTCCATTTTTTCTTCTGTTGAAGTTCCGAATTCGTATTTTCCGGGAACCATTACACCAACTGTTGCTCGGCCTTCAATAGCCGAAATAGCCATGGATTTAACATTACCGTCGAAATATTCGTTAATCTTTATCATAATCTGAATTTTTTACCAAAATCGAAAGAAAATTGCTTTTAATGTATGAGTTTTGTCATTTGTGAAAAATACTTGACAATTGTTTTAAAATGTGTTATTTTTACGAAGTAAATTTAACTTTGTATGAAAAGAACAGTTTTATTATTATTTGTATTGGTATTATTGCAATATATTAGTACTAATGCTCAAAATGTTATATATAACAGTGATTTTGAAAATTGGACAGGTCCTTTTCCTGATGGGTGGGGAGCTGTAGGAACTACAATTTCTCCTGACAGCGTCTTGCAATACACAACTTTTCCTCATGGAGGGAATAAAGCCTGTCGTATGATTAACCGGCAAAATTCTCTTTATATAGATACATTAGTAGCTACTCAAACTTTTAATTTTTATAGAAACCATAAATATACTATTGAATTTTGGATTAGAGGTAAAGGAGTTATTGATTTAAGATTTGTTGGTTTAAATAATTATTTGCAAAATTTAGATACGCTAAATTGGATTAAAAGGTCATTTTACATTAGCAAAACTCAAGATTTTTTAAATACAAAGTTGTTATTAAGAGTATATAAAACAAGTGAATTGAAAGATGATATTCAGATTGATGATATAAAAATAACAGATGATGGGCTTATTGGTGAAGATTTGGATATAAATAACATTTCTGCATTTATTCCATATGAAGGAAGCTTGTTTTATAATCATTATATAGGAGGTAATGCGCAGTTTTATGCGCCCAAAAGCATGGGGAAAACGTCTATTTTTGCATCTCAGCTGTGGTTATTGGGTTTAGATCCCAATAATCAGATTCACCTTTCTGCTAACAGATTTTCACAAGTAGGTGTTGATTTTATTCCCGGACCGGTTGCCTTGGATGATAGTTCTTCAAATTTTACATCAAAGTATTATAGGGTTTGGAAAGTTAACAAATCGGATATTGATTATCATATGAATCATTATAATTCTTCGGGTTATACAATGCCCGAAGTAATTCAAAACTGGCCGGGAAATGGAGATGTAAATAACGGAGAAGCAAATATACTTGCACCTTTTGCCGATTTAAACGAAAATGGAATTTATGAACCTGCGCAAGGTGAATACCCATATATTCGAGGAGATCAGGCAGTATTTTTTATATACAATGATAATATTGAACATACTGAATCACATGGGATAAAGTTTAAAGCAGAAGTTCATGGAATGATGTATGCTTTTAATCAGCCAGCAGACTCAGCACTATGGAATACAGTATTTTTAACCTATGATGTGATTAACCGCTCTGATACAAATTACAATAATGTGTACTTGGGTTTGTGGACAGATACAGAAATAGGTGTTTATAACGATGATTATATTGGTTGTGATACAATATTGAATTATTATTATGGTTATAATGGTGTTGATTCTGATTGGACAGGTGCTGGTACTACATATGGTTTGCATCCTCCTTCTCAAGGTGTTGTTTTGTTAAACTACCCGATGGAAACTTTTATGTATTTTTCGAATGAGGCTTCAGTAATGAATGATCCCTCAACTACAGAAGAATATAAAAGAATTATGGAAGGCTATTGGAAGGATGGAACTCCTTTAACATATGATGGAAATGGCTATGGCGGAACTGCTATTACGAAGTTTGCTTTTCCGGGTTCGCCTCAGAATGGTACAGGGTGGTATGAAGATACTTTAAATGGATGTATGCCAGGCGATAGGAGGGGAGTAGCTTCAGTTGGACCATTTAATTTT
>CAZDUU010000379.1:0-3087 GCA_964508675.1 uncultured Bacteroidales bacterium
GATTCCATTATTGGTATCCTTAACGGGAATTCTAAGAATTATCAGGGTCCAGTAATCTTCAAACTCTATACGTGATCGTTCGTCAATATCTAAAATATCGGTAATTAAATCGTCAGGTAAGTCATAATCTTTGGTAAGTTTATTGATTTCATCATGACTTGGGCTTGTTACATTAATCCAGCAGCCTCTTTCAGGTTCCTGAATTTCAACAAAACCACCAAATGTTTTGTAAATTTTAATCATAAAATGTCTCCTTACAATTTAACTGCAAGGAAACCGCAGGCCCTTACAGTTTAGTTTTACTTAATTTACTATGACACGGGCCATCGTCCATTTCACAAAAATTTTGATTATTGGCACAAAAGTAATAAGATTCTGATTAACTGATTCTCAGCTCAGAAATAAATATGTTAAGTTTCCTAAAAAGTATGAAGTTTTTTAAAATGCTGCCAAAAGCAAATCAATCGGCTTATATTGCATATCGAATATTTCGCCAATATATTGATTCGTTAATATACCATTATAGATATATATTCCATTCCTGTATCCTTTATTTTGTTTTGCAAGCTGAGTCACAGAACCAGCATATCCTAGCTCAAGAATAAAAGGTGCGAGTATATTGCTCAAAGCATATGAAGCTGTTCTTGCAACTCTCGATGCAATATTTGGCACACAATAGTGGACAACTCCGAATTTTTCAAAAACAGGGCTTGCATGTGTAGTTAATCTCGAAGTTTCTATGCAACCTCCCTGATCAATACTAATATCAATAACAACACTTCCCTTTTTCATCAGCTTAACCATTTCTTCAGTCACATAATAACGTGGTCCCTGTTCAAGAACCCTGAGTGCTCCTATTAACACATCAGCTGTTTTTAGCGCATTTGCAAGTACTACAGGGTGGATAACAGATGTGTAAATACGTTCTCCGATATTATTTTGTAAACGTTTAAGCTTATAGGATGATGTATCAAAAATCTTTACTATTGCGCCTAATCCAAGTGCAGTACGTGCAGCATATTCTCCGGCTGTTCCTGCCCCAAGTATGACAACTTCCGAAGGGTTTACTCCGGTTATACCACCCAGCATTTCTCCTTTTCCCTGGTGTGCATTGCTTAAATATTCAGCAGCAATCAGTACAGAAGTATTACCGGCTATTTCGCTCATACTTCGCACAATAGGGTAGCAATCATTTTCATCTTTGAGATATTCAAAAGCAATACAGTTTATTTTTTTCTGGGTGAGTTTCTGAATATAGTCCCTGTTTTTGGTATAAACATGAAGTATTGAAAGCAAAATCTGTCCTTCGTGCATCAAACCAATTTCAGCATCTGTCAAGGGTGAAACTTTAACCAAAATATCTGATTGGGCAAAAATTTCTTCTTTATTATTGACAATCTGTGCTCCCGATTCACTAAACTGATGATCGAAGAAATTTGCAGCTTTACCGGCATTGGATTGAATCATCACTTCGTGTCCATTATTCACCAACAAATCAACCGTTAATGGGGTTAAGGCTACTCGGTTTTCTTCACTACTTTCCTCTCTTGGGATTCCAATAACAAGTCGTTTAGATGGATTTTTTAAAGCAATTTTTTCTTCCTGAGCAAGCAATTCGGTTACCCGAAGTGTATCTGATTTAATATTAACTTTACGAGGTGTCATGCTGATTCGTTTAAATGACCTTTATACGTTCACTAAAATGAAGCGGTTACCATTTTCATTTTGTTTTAAATGAATTTTCAATATATCATATTCATCTAAAATGGGTTTGGCTATTTCCGGCCATTCAATAAAACAATATTTACCAAGATTTAAATAATCTTCAAAACCAATTTCAATAAGCTCCTGAAATTTATTTAATCGGTAAAAATCAAAATGAAAAAGACTGCTTCCATTCTTTGTCGGGTATTCGTTTATTATGGCAAAAGTCGGACTGGATGCATCCATCACACTATCCAGCTGTTTAACAATTTCTGCAATCAGCGTGGTTTTACCATAACCCATTTCGCCATAAAAAGCCCATATTTTTTTATGTTGGGCAACCTCTATCAATTTTTGGGCAACGTATTTTAATTGAGTTAAATCAGTATAGTCAATAATCATTATTTCTTTGGTTTAATAACAGAATAAGGAATTAGCATTTCGTCCATACTGATTCCGCCATGTTGAAAAGTATTCCTGTAAAGCCCTACATATTGGCTGAAGTTATTAGGATATGCAAAGAAATCATTGTTCATCGTAAAGATATATGAGGCAGTTACCATGGTTCTCGGAAGGTATGCCTTTACCGGCTCTCTGATTTCGAAGACTTCCTTTACGGGATAATTCAAATTTCTTCCTTGCTTATAACGTAAATTAGTATTCAGATTCCGCTCTCCAACAACTTTGACAGGATTATCAACTCTGATTGATCCGTGATCTGTGGTTACAAATAGTGTATATCCTTCTTCCGTGAGTTTTTTCATGATATCATATAACGGACTATGCTCAAACCACGACACGACAAGGCTCCTATAAGCCTGATCCGTATTTGCAAGTTCGCGCATAGTACGGGACTCTGTCTGTGAGTGCGATAAAATATCAATAAAGTTATAGATAATAATTCCTTTTGAAAATTTATTCAAAGTATTGTTTATACTTTCGAGAAAACTTTTACCATCATGGTTTGCAATGATTTTCTTAAAAAAGAAAGGTTCAGTTAAACCTAAACGTTGGCATTGTTTTTTAAATAAGTCTTCCTCATATAAATTTTTCAACCCTTCGTCATCATCGTTTTTCCAGATTTCTGGATAAATTTTTTCTATTTCCGAAGGCATTAATCCTGAAAATATTGCGTTGCGTGCGTAGGAAGTTGTTGTTGGCAAAATCGACATATAAAGATCTGTATCGATATGACAATCGTTATAAAAAAATTTCGAAATCGCATCCCAGTGGTCAAAACGCAGGTTATCAATAAGAATAAGTGCAATTTTTTCTTCTTTTTGCGCTAGAGGAAAAAACTTTTTTGATAATAAGTTTGCCGACATTAAAGGCAATGTATTCCCTTTTCCTGAAAACCAATCCAGATAATTGTTTTTTATATGC
>CAZDUU010000380.1:0-3082 GCA_964508675.1 uncultured Bacteroidales bacterium
GCTGCTGAATATAATTATATGTATCATAGGGATCAGCTTTTCTACCTGTAATGTGATTCCAACGAAGTTTTACCAAATCAAATCGTTATGCAAACAGTGCATGCCCCAGCGCCAGAAAAGAACGGCCAAAGGGTTTTCCTTTAAATGCAAAAAGCTTATCTACATCAAATGTCGGAATAAAACGGTAGGCAGGCTTATTTACTTCTAAATCCGGAAAAAGTCTTTGCAATTCATCCACTAAAATTCGCATCCACATATTAATTACCGGTAAATGCAGAACATTATTTCTATGCGCCCACGATTGTTTATAATCATAACGTCCGTGTTTGTCTTTACTATGAGGCATATATTCTTCGTAGCGACTTACAAGCCAGAATGAAGCAGCAAAGACATCAAATGGTATCAGCGATTTTTCGTGATTGCAGGTAAAAATAACTATTCCATATTTTGTATCACCTGTTTGAGGCTGAAAATCAACTAAGGTACTTTCAAATAAAAAATCAGAAGAGCAAATCCAGGCTTTACTTCCCTGATATTCTTTCGAGTAAGCCAGTTTAGGACCAGAGAATGAATCATAATCCGACTTGTTGTAAGTAAAAGCATAACTGATTTTATAAACCTGTTTAAATACGAAGTCAAGAATATAATTCAGACGATTGCTTTTATATGGTGCGTAAATCAACAACATTATAAATTCCCTTCATCAGCAAAGCTGTAATAACCGTTTTGGGCAACAATGATATGATCGAGCAGCGATATTTCCATTAATGAAGAAGCTTCTTTCAATTTCCGGGTAATATTCATATCTTGTTCACTGGGTTTTAAATTGCCCGATGGATGATTATGCGCAATGATAATAGCACTTGCCTCATCGTAAATTGCCTGTTTCAGAATCAGCTTAACATCTATAACGGTTCCTGTTTTACCACCTTTGCTCAAAGCATAATAACCCTTAAGTTTGTGGGCATTATTCAGAGTGATATACCACGCTTCTTCCTGATTGCTGTCGCCAATCAGCGAATGAAAAAAACGATAAGCATCCTGGCTTGATTTAAATGACGGCAGGTCCATTACCTCTTCCAGATTTCTTCTTCGCCCTAGTTCCAATGCTGCGATAATGGTAACTGCTTTGGCAGGTCCCAGTCCGTTAAGATTTTTAAGTTTATTAATATCAAACTGTGCCAATGTATTCAGATTGTCATTAGCCTCATGCAACATATGACGTGCAATTTCCAATGCATTTGCTTTTGCTGTTCCTGTTCTCAATAAAATGGCAATAAGTTCGGTATTACTTAAAGCACGAACACCTTTTTTCAGGAGTTTCTCGCGTGGGCGGTCATCTTCGGCCCAGTTTTTAATTGCGTTTTTTTTAGTCTCTGACATAAATAAAAAAAGTCTCCCAAATTTAGGAAGACTTTTTCAATATATATCTAAATTTATTAAAATGCTATGCTAAAGCTTTTACGTGCTTAGTAAGGCTTGATTTTAAATTTGAAGCTTTGTTTTTATGAATAACGTGTTTCTTTGCTAATTTATCGAGCATACTGGCAACTTTTGGAAGCAATTCCATTGCTTCTTTTTTGTCTTTTGTAGTGCGAAGTTTTTTGATAGCGTTACGGGTAGTTCTAGCATAGTAGCGGTTTTCAAGACGACGGGTTTCGCTTTGACGAATACGTTTTTCTGATGATTTATGGTTTGCCATATTCTTTTATTTTTAAGTTGCAGCCCGTAGGGGAATCGAACCCCTATTTCAAGAATGAAAATCTTGCGTCCTAACCGTTAGACGAACGGGCCATGGTTTTTAACCCTTATTTTGGGAGTGCAAAGGTAATCCGTTTATTTTTTATTTCCAAATTTTTTCCCATTTTTTTTGTTCCTTTTTTTCTGATTGAAACGGTCTGCACTCTCACTATTCAGTTCAGATGTAAAGTCAATAGTCGATTCGGTCTTGGCAGTTTCTTTTGCTGCAAAACCTGTAATATCGGGTTTAATTCCCTTCTGATTCTGATGAATGATTGATTTTACCTGTTCAAGCGACAAAGCCATCAAATCGAGCATAGAACCTCTTGCTTTGGAGTACCAAAACATAGCTCTGAAAATATCAATCTTCTGGCAATAAAGCTCACCGTCCATAATTTCCAAAACATCGTAAGTATCGGGAAAATATTTGCGGGCATCTATATAAAGATCCAGTTCATAATTGAGACAGCATTTGAGTTTGCTGCACTGACCCGTAAGTTTCTGGGGATTGGGAGCCAGCTCCTGTAAGCGGGCAGCCGTTGTTGGCACTGACACAAAATCGCTCATCCAGGTGGAGCAGCACAGTTCTCTTCCGCACGAACCTACCCCGCCAATCCTACCGGCTTCCTGACGTGCACCAATCTGCTTCATTTCAATCTTAACACGAAATTCAGAAGCCAATATTTTAATCAGCTCGCGAAAATCGACACGGTCATCGGCTATGTAATAAAAAATTGCTTTAGATTTATCGCCCTGGTATTCCACATCACCGATTTTCATTTCCAGACCCAGCGATTTGGATAGCTGGCGCGATTTGATCATGGTTGTATGTTCGAGCGAAATGGACTGATACCATTTTTCCAGATCAACCGGTTTTGCTTTGCGGTAAACTTTCTTCTGTATTCCGTCGGGATTAATTTCTTTTACCCTTATCTGTTCGTAAACCACTTCGCCAATGGCGTTTACAATGCCTATATCGTGACCTATCTGGGCTTCCACAGCAACAATGTCGCCTTTTACCAAAGGTAATTTATTGACGTTCAGAAAAATATCCTTGCGTGTATTTTTAAAGCGAACTTCTACGTAATCGGGTATAAATGACGAAGTAGGTAAATCTTCGAGATAATTGTAAACATCCAGCTTTGAGCAGGTATGCAAAACCGAGCAGGACATTTCTTCGCCCTGTTTCTGAAGCGAGCAACCACGTGAATGACAAATATTTTGTTCCATCATGAGTTTTGCGATTTTAAGAATGCAAAGTTACAAGTTTTTTTGAGAAAACGGGAAAAAATGATATATATATAGTCAGAGGCTTGTCCGTCATTGCGAGAAGCAAAGCGAC
>CAZDUU010000381.1:0-3076 GCA_964508675.1 uncultured Bacteroidales bacterium
TTTGCTTTTTAGTGAAATTCTGTTGACTATTTGTTAAAAGAGATTTATTTTTGCAATGAATAAAATATCTTAACTTACATAAATGAGTTGTGCGTAAATAAAAACTATTACAGATGAACCATCTGATTAAATTGATATTGTTAATGACTTTCTTTTTGCTAGTTACGCAGTCCTGTGTTATTGAGCCCAAGCTTCCTTCAGTAAACCTGATTGTTAATAATCATACTCTATTCAAAATAGATTCATTATGTGTTTTTTCGGATTCAACTTTTAATAAAGATAATTCTGAGTGCTATTCAAGTAATGATTTTACAAACCAGATTGAAGCATTTACATTTAGGAAGGATTCTTCTTTTAGGATTAAAATACGTTTTGATAACTCTTTAATTTTTATTTCTGATAAGCAAATCAGAGAAACTAATAACTATGATGGATTTGTAATAGATATAAATGATTATGGTTTGAAAATCACAAAAACAAATTCATTCTTGATTAAACACTATATTTTATTGTTTATTTATATAACGATTTTAAATATTTTGTTTAAGGCTTTAATTTATGTATATGTAACAAAGCCAATTAAAAAATGGCTATATTTAACAAAGTATATTTTTATATGCGATTTGACAACAATAACAATTTACATCATTAATGAATTTTTGATTCCCAAAAATGGACTAGGTCCCATTTTGATAATACCCCTAGGACTCATTCTGTCTTTAACTTCGGACTTTATATATCACAGATTTGACAACAGCATCACAAATAAGAAAAATACTTTGCTATTTGTAATTACAAATCTTCTTTATATTACTATTGGCTTGATAATAGGATTAATGTTTTATACATTTGTCATTGACAAATAAATACTCCACGCAATAAAGCAGACTGCCCTACAAGTCAACCTGTTGGAAAGAGTTCCTATATTATTCTGTACTGAAAATTCAAACTTCTTTCTACACCGGATCCACGTCAGCTGACCAGCGCAGGTATTTATTTTCGGGTTGGGAAAAGAATCGTTGGATAGTGGCATAAACCAAATCGCGTTGTTTGAGTGCATCGTTGCTGCGGCTGAGTTTTATCCACAACTCAGTAATGTACATATCTTTAATCTTCGAAATCAATGGAGCCTGCGGCCCTAACACCTGAATCTCAGTGATGTTGCGTAAATTCTGCGCCAGCTTGCGTGCAGCATCCCGCACATTAGCGTTATCTTTATGTTTTAGTTCGAGCTTAATAATCCTGACATAAGGCGGGTATTTGAATTTATCCCTTTCAGAAAGCTGCCATTTCACAAAACCTTTGTAATCATTTTTGAGCAAAAACTGCAACACAGGATGATTGGGCTGTGCGGTCTGAATCATCACAAAACCTTTGGTGGTTCTGCGCCCTGCCCTGCCGGCTACCTGAGTAAAAAGTTGGAACGATCGCTCGTTCGACCGGAAATCGGGATAGCTGAGCATGGTGTCGGCATCTAAAATACCTATGAATTCGATATTTTCAAAATCAAGCCCTTTGGTAACCATTTGTGTACCGACGAGGACATCAATTTCTTTCTGCTCGATACTTTCGAAAAGCTTTTCAATCTTGTTTTTTGTGCGTGTGGTATCCAGATCCATGCGCGCTATCCTCAGTTCTGGAATAAACATAGCCAGCTCGTCCTCAATTCGCTCTGTTCCCAGACCACGAATCTGCATAGCCGGCAGTTTACATTCGCGGCAATGCGTAGGAATAGGAATAGAATAGCCACAATAATGACAGACTAATTTATTAAAAGCTTTGTGGTATGTCAATTTCACATCGCAATGAACACATCCGGGAATCCAGCCACACTCATCACATTCCAGGTATGGCGAATATCCTCTTCTGTTCTGAAATATTATTGCCTGTTTTCCACGTTTTACTGTTTCAGAAAGCGTTTTAATCAAAACATCAGAATAATAATGCTGACGAACACGTTTTTTCTTTCGCTCGTCTTTCAAATCCACCACCTGAATATCGGGCAAAGGAGTTTCGTTAAAACGTTGCATCAGCTCTGCAAAGCCATATTTTCCGGTCTGGGCATTGAAATAAGACTCAACCGAGGGCGTTGCCGAACCTAAAAGAACCTTGGCTTCGTGTTGCAGTGCCAGCATAACAGCGGTATCGCGCGCACTGAAACGTGGTTCGGGGCTTTGTTGTTTATAAGTCGATTCATGTTCTTCGTCAACGATAATCAGACCGAGATTCCTGAAAGGCAAAAAGACCGAAGAACGCACTCCCAGAATGACTGAAACAGGTTCGTCAGACGAAGCCATGTGCAGATAAAGTTCTGCACGTTCGTTGTCGCTGTATTTGCTGTGATAAACGGCAACTCTGTTTCCCAGTGCTTTTCGCAGACGGTTGACCATTTGCGAAGTCAGGGCAATTTCGGGCAAAAGATAAAGTACCTGCTGTCCCTTTTTGATGTATTCTTCAATCAGGTGAATATAAACTTCCGTTTTTCCGCTGGAAGTCACGCCATGCAGCAACACCACATTTTTTTCCTCAAACTGCTTCTGAATGGAACCCATGGCTTCTTCCTGCACAGGCATGAGCGAATACTTTTCGAGCTTCAATTCCCGCATTTTGGTAAACACACGGCTTTCTTCAAAATACAGCGATTTTAAAACACCTTTTTCTATTAATCTTTTAAGTGCCGAACCATCGTCTTTTGCAGTTTTATTAAGATCTTCCTTTTTTATGGGAACGGTTTTATCGTAACGGCTTTCGTTCAAAGCAAAAAAAGCCAGCAAAACGTCCGATTGCTTAGGTGCTTTGCTTAGCTGTTTAAATATCGTATTAAGATGTTCCTCGCTTTCAATGCCTATTGCCAGGTCAATGTATTCGACCTTTTTGGGAACATAGCGGTCGGCCAGTGATTCTTCAATCTGTATGCACTGATTTTTCAGTAATTTATTGAGCAAATGCTGTACATTTTTTTTATCCAGCAGCGTTTGAATGTCGCCAATCAATGCCGATTCTTTTTCTTTTATATAACTTAAGATTTTATATTCGTCATCGCTTGTTGTTTCGTACTCGTCAATCAAAAGCCCGG
>CAZDUU010000382.1:0-3048 GCA_964508675.1 uncultured Bacteroidales bacterium
ATACTTGAACGTACAACATTGGGATTATACAAATCAATAACCGGATTGCAAACAATGACACCATCAACCTGGGCAGCATCGGCTGTTCTGAGAATTGCACCAAGATTTCCCGGTTTTTCAACTGATTCTACAACAATTAAAAGCGGGTTCGCTTTAAGTCTGAGTTGGTTCAATTCGTGATTTTTCCATTCAAAAACAGCAATAATCCCTTCGGTTTCTTCGCGATATGAGATTTTTGAGAATAGTTTTGATTCTACCTGAAATACATAATTACGTGGAATTACAAAATCTGAGAAGATTTTATAAGGAAATTTTTCAACATAATCTTTATTAATAAAAATACTGCGAGGTTTAAAACCGCTCTGAAGTGCAATATATATTTCCCTGTTTCCTTCGGCAATAAAAAGTTTGTGCTTTTTTCTTCCTTTGGATTCATAAAGCTCATGTATAAGCTTTATTTTGGGATTTTGATTACTACTAATATATTCAGGTTCCATACTATATAAAAAAAGCTGCCCAAAGGCAGCTTTAAGTTACAAATATTTTGATTAATAGAATAAAATTCTATTGTCTTTAATGTCGGCCAGTTTTTTTAGAGCTTCAAATGCCTGATAATCCACGCGGGTTTGAATATCGTATGATAATTGAACCTGTGTTTGTTTTGCATCAGCAGCTGCCTGATTGGTACGATTCATAACGGTAATCAGAAATACTCCGTTATTTCCTTTGATAGGTGCTGAAAGCTGAGCTTTTGGCAAAGTTGCTGAAGCGGAAATAACTTTGGGTTCAATACCAACTCCGGGTAAGCTGAATGACGCAAAAGTAATTGCGGTAGCGTCCATAACCGGTATATTCATTTTTTGGGCAATTGCCTGTAAATTCCCTAAACCTTTATCAGCCTTGAATTCTTGTATAAATTTATCAGCTTTCTTTTCTTTCTTAACTAAAGTAGTAAGTTGTTCTTTAATTTGTTCAATGGGAGCAAATCCTTTTTCGCGAACTTCTGTTAATAAAGCAACAGCAAATTTATCAGGGAATTCGAAAGGTTGTGAAACATCACCTTTTTTAGCTTTGTAAGCCCAACGAATCATTTCGCGTGCATTATCAAATCCGGCAATAGTACGATCGGTTGTTTTAATTCCATTGGCAACACGTTTTACTAACCCCTGGCTGGTTATTGCCTGGTTGAACTTTTCAGCTGTATTGTTTACACCTGCAAATTGGTAAGCTTGATTTTGAATGGTCTGGTAAGTAGTAGAACTGGGTTCTATTTTCCATTCAACAAATGCAACCTGGGCCTTTTTTACATCTTTAGATTTTTCCAATACCTGAATAATATGGAAACCATACTGTGTTTCTGCTATAACATATTCGCCTTTTTTAGCTTCGAAAGCAGCTTTTTCAAATGGTTTAACCATCATATTCTGTTTGAACCATTTTACATCACCGCTGTCATTAGCAGAACCTTTATCGTCTGAATATTGTTTTGCAAGAGCAGGAAAGTTACCACCTTTTTCAAGTACTTTCTTTAAACTGTCGGCCATAGCTTTTGCCTGGTCTTTAGAACGTTTTTCGTTCGGTGAAATCAAAATATGACGTGCATGAACGGAGTCGGGAAGATTTTTAAATCCCATGAGTTTTGTAACGAAATAATTATCAACATCAACGTATGGACCATATATAAAACCGGGTTCCTGTGAAAACATAATACTGTCAATGGCTGGAGAAAGTTCGCCTTTTGCATAATAACTTTCTGAATAAGGAACATCTGAATTCTGGTTTACAAAATCTTCAACATTATCAGCTGTTACAAATCTGTCTTTGATGTCCTGCATTTTTTGTTGAAGAGCCTGCATATCAGCCGGTGATGGCTTTACGTCGAAAACAATGTAATCAATATCTCTTGATTCTTCCTGTTCAAACAGGTATTGATGTTCGTCGTAGTATTTTTTTATTTCTTCATCTGTAACGGTCATACTGGAGTCGCTAATATCTGTATAGCGTTTTAAAACCATCTGAATATCATTTTGTGTTGTTGATTCTTCCGCAGCCTGTTTTGCTTCTAATGATGTAATATACATGCCTTTTTTTACAGCATTATAATATTTTTTTAGAAGCTTCTGATGTTCTAATTCTTTTTCAAATGCAACCCAGCTTAAACGAGCATTACCTGAAGGGTCTTTGTCCATATTGGCAATAAACTGACGAACTAAGTTCGGGTCAAATTGTCCGGTTTGCTGGTTTTTGAAAATAGGAATCTGTAAAATCTGAGGGTCAATATTTGAACCGACAATCATGTCTTGTAATTCGTCATCGTGAACAGCAATTCCCAAGTCGGGTAATTTATTTGCTAAAACGTAATTGGTAATAATAGTTTCCCAAGCCTGTTCACGAATTTGCTGACTGATATTATCATCAGGAACAGTTTCCTGGTTTGTATTTCTGAGATAGTTTTCAGTTAGTTCGTTTACAACAGTTTCGTATTCCTTAACAGAAATTGAATTTCCATATACTTCTGCTACTACATCGCTTGGTCCTGAATTAAAAAGCTTATTAGAGTAAATGAGGTCATTTAAAATAAATGCTAATAAAGATAGACCGATAATAATTGCTACAAGCACTCCTGCTCGATTTCTAATTGTCTGTAACGTTGCCATTTTCCTTTATGTTTAATTCAAAAATTTGAAGGTACGAATTTATAAAAAATCTATCAATTCAAATAATCTTACATCAAAATTTATTTCGACTATAGCATTTTATAGTGAAAGAAACTGCTAAAGAGCCTCATTTTCAGTCTTTAATATTACAAGTTCAATTTTTGTACTGGTAGATTTTAATATTTTTATAGTGTAAGGTTTAATCATAATAGTTTCGTTGGGCTTGGGAATACTGTTGTGATGGTAAAGAATAAAGCCGGCAAGTGTTTCGTACTCCTGTGATTCGGGAATGTCTAAATTGAATTTTTCATTGATGGCATCAATTTCTAAACGACCGGATAATACATATTCATTTTCACGTATCTTCTTTTCAACAAATTCTTCTGTATCG
>CAZDUU010000383.1:0-3039 GCA_964508675.1 uncultured Bacteroidales bacterium
TCGGAGCTTGATTATAGCATCAACTTTTTTTAGATTACTGTCTTTATGCCACAATAATTCAACCTTTTGATCTAAAATGTCACGCAATACATATATAATATCATGATCGCAATTACTGCCGGGGAAAAGGACTACACCAAACTTCATTATTGTAAAAATTAGTTGTTCAAAGTTAGTGGAAAAATTTAATATTCTTAAAGGAAATATTTCTTTCAAAATAAAATTTTTGTACGTTTGTGCTGATGGAATTACAAGAAAACGATATTAAAGAATTAATAAAGATTATTTCGATTATTCCGGCTATGATTTTTCAGAATATTCATCCAAGTCCTTTTATAGACGTCTGGAAAAAATATTAACGGATTATCATTGTGAAATTTCGGAATTGATCAGTAAAATTAAGTCCAACCCCCTGATTATAGAACCGATTGTAAAGAACATTACTGTAAATACAACGGAATTTTTCAGAGATCCTACGGTGTGGATTGAATTTGAAGAAAAAGTGATTCCGGAGTGGGAAAAATTCGACAAAATAAAGATTTGGCATCCAGGCTGTTCCAGTGGACATGAACCTTATTCCATGCTGATGATATTAAATGAGCACAAATTACTGGAAAAAACAGAAATAATTGCCACTGATTTAAATGCCGATGTTTTATTGAGCGCCAAAGAAGGTAAATTTAGATATTTTCTTGATTCGGAGTACTTAAAGAATTTCGACGCCGTCTTAAATAGGGATCCTTTAAACTCCCATGTTCCTTATGAGAAGTATTTTATTTTAGATGCTGCAAAAGATATTTTTTCTATCAGACCTGAATTTATAGGTAAAATCAAATTTTATAAACATGACCTAATTCGGGATCCATTGCCCGGACAAAATAACTATGATTTGATAATGTGTAGAAACGTGCTTATTTATTTTAACATGGACCTGCAAAATAAGATATTGTTTAACTTCTATAAATCGCTTAAAATTGGCTCCTTTTTAATGCTGGGCTATCATGAATCGATCATGGGTTCCATTGCTAACAGTTTTTACAAGAATGGTCAGGTTTACAAAAAGTCAAAATAAATTCAAGAACTAACTAAAAACTATAGATTAAATTTGTTTTTTTTTTTAACTTTAAGCCAATTATTTTAAAATGGTTGGGGGATCAGATATTAATATTTTTATGGATTATGTAAAGAAGGTTTATCCTGATTTACAGTCTAATAATTTGATTTTACAATATGAAGGTGAAGTAAACCACGAAATTATAAAGGCCATTTTAAAAACATTAGAAGATTATTTTGAAAAATTATCATTAGACCGACTGGTCCAAAAAAAAATATTTAATGTAGTTGTAGAGTGTATTCAGAATATTGAAAAACATACATTGTCTGTGGCAATGGATGAAAATAAATATGCAAAGCGAGGCGGTTTAATGATATTAGAAAATAACGACAATATTGATGTGGTTACCGGAAATGTAATCAATAGGGATCAGAAATTAGGATTATCAATAAAGCAGAGCCAGATACAAGGTAAAAATAAATCTCAGCTTCGCGAGGATTATAAAAAACAGTTGGTGGCTGGGACAATTAGCTCGAAAGGTGGAGCAGGGTTAGGCTTTATTGATATTGCAAGAAAAACAAATAACCAGCTTAAGTTTTATTTTTTCGACTTAAATAATGATTTAAGCTTCTTTATCTTAAGAGTAAACATAAATAAAAATATATTATGAAAGCTTTATTAATTCAAGCTACCATTGATAGTCCTTATGTAAATTTAGATAAGGATAATAATGTCTTTGAATTAAAAGGTAAAAGTTTACCTGAAAATGTAAATATTTTTTACCAGCCAATTATTGATTGGTTTTCAGAATACTTTAAAGATCCGAATTCTGAAACAGTCATAAATTTTAAACTTGATTATTTAAATACAGCATCATCTAAAGCTCTTTTGTCATTATTTTTAGTTGTTGAAGAAGCCGTTAAAAATGGAATGAATGCAAAAATTAGATGGTATTTTGAAGAAGACGATGAGGATATGAAAGATATAGGCGACGAATATGCTGATATTATTCAGATTCCTTTCGAAATAATTCAAATAGATAACCAATAATAAATGTTATGTTAGATTGGGGGAAACTGCCTTTTGGCTATGTAAAAACAGATTACAATGTTCGCAGTTATTTTAAAGACGGACATTGGACTTCATTAGAAGTAAGTCAAGATGAAACAATGCCTATTCATATTGCAGCCACTGCGTTGCACTATGGACAGCAAGCTTTTGAAGGATTAAAAGCTTATCGCGGAAAAGATGGCAAAATCCGTTTATTCCGCTGGCAAGAAAATGCTAAACGTTTACAACATTCTGCTCAAGGACTATATATGCCCGAAGTTCCGGACGAATTGTTCCACGAAGCCATTGTGAAAGCTGTAAAATTGAACGAACGGTTTATGCCTCCTTATGGGACAGGAGCAGCATTATATCTACGTCCGTTATTAATCGGAACCGGGGCAGAAGTTGGAGTAAAACCAGCAGCTGAATATATGTTTGTCGTATTTGCAACACCGGTTGGACCTTATTTCAAAGAAGGTTTTAATCCGGTAAAAATTGCTATCATACGTGATAGTGACAGAGCTGCACCGTTGGGTACAGGTACATTCAAGGTCGGGGGCAACTATGCTGCAAGTATGAGAGGTGTAATAAAAGCTCATAAAGCAGGTTGTGGTTCACCTATGTACCTTGATACGAAAGAAAAGAAATACATCGACGAAATTGGAGCGGCTAACTTCTTTGGAATAAAAGGGAATTCCTACATTACTCCAAAGTCAACTTCAATTCTGGCTTCTATAACCAATAAAAGTATAATGCAGTTGGTTGAAGACCTTGGAATGAAAGTAGAACAACGTCCTTTAGCACTTGCCGAAATTGAAAGCTTTGATGAAGTTGGTGCTTGTGGAACAGCAGCAATAATTAGCCCAATAGGCACTATCATTGATATTGAAGTTGGAAAGGAATATCATTTTTGTAAAGACGGAAAACCAGGGCCT
>CAZDUU010000384.1:0-3038 GCA_964508675.1 uncultured Bacteroidales bacterium
CTCCAAAACGATAAGTAAATCCTCCTTTGGGTTTTTGATGCCTGAACCCTAAATATAAATAAGGAGTAACTATTTGACGATTATCATAATAATATCCGCCTACTCCTATGTCAAAATCATTTTTTTCGCCAAAAAATACATGTATTGCTACAGGGAAAAATATTTCCTGTCCTTTTACAGTGGAATCATTGGTTGCTTTTGAATATCCAAGACCTATCCGTAATGATAAAGCGGTGAAATCAGTAGCCTGTAATATCCCATCATAATTTATGGAGTATCTTAAACCAGTGTAATAACCATAAATCATTCCTGCTTCGCCAAAAAATGTATGAGACCCATAACGCTGTCTTTTAAATTTTGAGCGTCTGGGAATTTCCATTGAGAATTTGCATGTTGAATCACTTTCGCTGACAGGCGGACAAATTGCCCATATATCATCGGTTAATAATAGAACAGTGAAAATTAATAGTAAATATTTTTTCAATTTTATCAGATTTTGACGATGTAAAAGTAAAAAAAACTTACTTTCGTGCCAAATTTATACAGTAATTTTACCTATGGTTTTATGAACAAAAAATGGATTTTACTAACATCGGCAGAACTCGGAATTCAGGATTGGCAGATAGAAAATACATGGAAATTAGTAGGAGAGGGTGCTACCATACCCTTTATTTCCAGGTACAGAAAAGAAACGACAGGTAATCTGGATGAAGTAACTGTGTCAAAGCTTAATGAAAAATTCGATTTTATTAATGAATTTGAAGAAAGAAGAGCATTTATATTAAATACAATAGAACAGCAGGGATTATTAACTGAAGATCTGAAAAATAATATTATAAATTGTTTTGATTCCAGTAAACTCGAAGATTTGTATCTCCCTTATAAACCTAAAAGAAGAAATAAAGCAACTGTTGCAAAAGAGAATGGATTAGAACCTTTGGCGAAAATAATTTTTGAACAAAAGTCATTTAACTTGCCTGATTTAACGAAGTACTTTAATGATAAAATTGAGAGCGAAGACAGTGCTTTAGATGGAGCTAAAGATATCATTATTGAATGGATTTCTGAAAATGCTACCGGACGTGAAATTGTTCGTCAGCAATTTGCCAGGTATGCCGAAATTATTTCTAAAGTGATAAAATCAAAAGCCGAAGAAGCTGAAAAATATAAAAATTATTTTGATTTAAAGGAACGCCTCAATCGTTGTCCATCGCATCGTATTTTAGCTATGCGTCGCGGAGAGAACGAAGGATTTTTGAGGGTTTCAATCAGTATTGATGATGAGATTACATTAGAAAAGTTAAGCTATCTATTTATAAAAGGTAAAGGAAATTGTTCAAAAATAGTAGAAGAAGCTCTGGGCGAAGCCTATAAAAAGCATATCTTACCATCAATTGAAAATGAATTTGCTGCATTGTCCAAGCAGATTGCTGATAAAGAAGCCATCAAAGTGTTTTCTGATAATTTGAAACAATTGCTCTTGGCTCCTCCCATTGGTGAGAAAAGGGTAATGGGAATAGACCCCGGATTCAGAACGGGATGCAAAGTAGTTTGCATTGATGAACAGGGAAATTTGCTTCATAACGAAACCATTTATCCTCACCCGCCACAAAATGAGGTTAAAATAGCTGAGAAAAAAATAGCATCGCTTGCAAGTGCTTATAAAATTGATTATATCGCAATAGGCGATGGAACTGCAAGTCGCGAGACTGAGAATTTTTTATCAAAAGTGACATTTTCAAAACCCGTTAAGATTTATGTCGTAAGCGAAGCAGGGGCTTCGGTGTATAGCGCATCTGAAATTGCCCGAAAAGAATTTTCTGAATATGATGTAACTGTCAGAGGTTCAGTTTCGATAGCCAGAAGATTGCAAGATCCTTTGGCAGAATTGGTGAAGATTGAGCCCAAAGCAATAGGGGTGGGACAATATCAACATGATGTCGATCAGAAAATGATGAAAAATGCGTTGGACGAATCGGTTGTGGAATGTGTCAATAAAGTGGGAATAAAGTTGAATAATGCGACCGAATATGTTCTGAAATATGTTTCCGGAATTGGCGAAAAAATGGCTCAATCTATAATTGAACACCGAAATAAAATCGGACGTTTTAATAATCTGAATGAACTGCTTAAAGTTCCCCGATTGGGTGATAAAGCATTTCAGCTCTCTGCCGGATTTTTAAGAATCGAGAACGGAGACAATCCCTTGGATAATACAGGAATTCATCCTGAAAGGTATAATTTAGTTAAGAAAATAGCAAAAGACCTGAATTCAGATATAAAAGACCTGATAGGTAACAAGGACATATTATCAAAGATTGATATAAAGAAATATATTGATTCTGATACGGGTGAGGAGACGCTGAAAGATATTTTATATGATTTGGAAAATCCCGGGTATGATTTACGTTTTAAGGTAAAAGTATTGCAATTTGATGCATCAGTTAATAGCTTCGATGATATTAAGATAGGCATGGTTCTGCCAGGAATCATTACCAACATTACAAATTTTGGTGCTTTTGTAAATATTGGCATTAAAGAAAACGGGTTGGTACATATTTCAAATATAACCAATGAGTTTATAAAAAGCCCGTCAGAAAAGTTGCATATTCATCAACATGTAAAAGTGAAAATAATAGATATAGATACAAACCTTCGTCGAATCGGGTTAAGTATGAAAGATGTTGAATAATTAGTTATTCAAAAAGAACTGTAGAAGCAAATGGCGAGAAGTCAAATGTTTTAGTATTTGTAATAATATAGGTTGCCATTTCTTTTGCTTTTTCAAGACTGCATTGACATTCAATCTCTATTCTTGTTATTAGTGTCCCGTTAAATGAGAAATATGCCAAATGCGTTTTCTTATTAATTTTACCAGTTCCACCCGAAATTGTATTTATGCACTCTTTTTCTGATGCTGAATACCATAATTTGCCATTCATAAAATCTTCTTCTTTCAATGTTTTTAATAAAGAAAAGTGAAGAGCCATTTGATTATACAATTTCTGCACGAACAAATGTTAAAGCATTTGTAGTGA
>CAZDUU010000385.1:0-3026 GCA_964508675.1 uncultured Bacteroidales bacterium
GACTATAAAAGACGGAATGACAGCTCCGCAGGCCTCCGGTGTTATACACAGCGATTTGGAAAGAGGTTTTATTCGTGCTGAAGTAATGAAGTACAATGATTTTATTACATTGGGAAGTGAACCAGCCTGTAAGGAAAAAGGCAAGTTTTTTATTGAAGGAAAAAACTATATCGTCGAAGATGGCGATATTCTGCATATCCGGTTTAACGTTTAAATGAAATTTTCAGATCTTTATAAGCAATTGAATATTTTGTTTTTTGCTTTATTGGCTGGGCAAATCTTTTTTGTATTTATTTCTTTGATAAATGTTTTAATTCTGAAAAATGCATTTGCAAAGGATGGGCTTTCCGTTGTTTTTGTATTTCTGGTTCCTGCATATTCATTTTTTGTGGTTTTAGCGGGAAGCATTGTTTATAAAAAAAGACTGGCAGGAATAGGTCAGAAAGAAATGAATGTCCGTTTTGAAATATTTAGAAGTGCGTTTATAATTAGATTGGCATTAATGGAATCCTCGTCATTTATATCATTTGTTGTTTATATGATTTCAGGTGACTGGATTTATCTGGCTTTTGGATTATTAATAGTTGCTATTTTCCTGTTTTTAAGACCAGTAAAAGAAAGAATCTTAAGCGATATGGAGCTTTCTTCTGAAGAAAAATAGTACTTTTTTTATTCTGCATTTTTTAAAAAAGTATTACATTTGTTTAACTTTTAAGAAAATTTGCATCGATAGCAAAGTTTGTTGTTTTTTCTGTTTTGGTGCTGTTTTGCAAATAGCGGAGATTCGAAAATTTTATAAAGTTTTTTATGAAATCATTAGTGTTTTTTATTTTGTTTTTTCAGGCATCGTTTGCTTTTGCCCAGCAAACTATTTTGCCATCAGGTGGAGATGCCAACCAGGGAAATGGATCCATTAGCTATTCGGTTGGCCAGATAAATTTTCAGACTCATACCGGAACAGAAGGTTCTGTGTCCGAGGGTGTTCAGCAACCATACGAAATTTCTGTCATTGACATTATTGAATCGGAAAATATTCAAATGAATGTTTCTGTTTTTCCTAATCCGACAACCAATATTTTAAATCTGAAAATTGAAAATAAAGACCTTTTAGAATTGAATTTAAAGCTCTTTGACTTTAACGGAAAACAAATTGAAGAAAAGAAAATCAGCTCCTCCGAAACTCAGTTAAATTTTTCAGGTTTGGTTTCATCAATCTATTATCTAAGGGTATATCATGGTGAACATCAGCTTAAAGCATTTAAAATAATTAAAAATCAATAAAATATGAAAAGAATTCTTATCCTTTTAACTTTTACCTTTTATCTTTTACCAACATTCGGTCAAAGCCCTAATGGTATGACTTATCAGGCTGTTGTAAGAAACAGTAGCGATCAGCTGGTCCCAAATACAACCATTGGAATACAGATAAGCATTTTGCAAGGTTCTGTAGGCGGAATAGTTGTGTATTCTGAATCACAGACTCCTATAACGAATGCAAACGGTTTAATCAGCATAGAAATAGGAAACGGAAATGGTTTTGATACCATTAATTGGGCAAATGGTCCTTACTTTATAAAAACAGAAGTGGATTTAGCCGGTGGAACGAATTATACCATTACAGGAACCAGTCAACTGCTAAGTGTTCCGTATGCTTTACATGCCAAAACAGCCGAAACAGCCGAAACAGTTACAGGTACTATAAATGAAAGCGACCCTGTTTTTACTTCTTCTCCGGCTTCGGGACTTACAAATACAGACATCCAGAATTGGAATACAGCTTATGGCTGGGGAAATCATGCAACAGCTGGATATTTAACGCAAGAATCGCAGATATTAAACATTTCTAATGACACTATTTTTTTAACCGGCGGCAGTTTCGTGAAATTACCAGCAGGCTTTGACGGACAATATTCAAGCTTAACAGGTACACCGACAAACGTAAGCTCATTTACCAATGATGCGGGTTATCTGGCATCTGAAGTAGATGGTTCTGTAACGAATGAATTGCAAACTCTTAACATAAGCAATGATACTGTTTATTTAACTAATGGAGTATTCGTAAAATTACCCGCAGGGGTTAGTGGAGATTATAACGATCTTACTAACAAACCCGTAATTCCTGCTAATGGTAGCGAATTAAATAATGATGCCGGATATTTGACTTCATATGCCGAAACAGATCCTCAAGTGGGAATTAACACCACTGATTATGTTTCAAAATGGAGCGGAACCTCGCTTGTTTCTTCTTCGATTTATGATAATGGAAATGTTGGAATTGGAACTACAAGTCCTTCAAATTCGTTGCATATTAAAGGTAAAACTTCTACTGAAGACGCATTGAGATTACAGGTAAATGCAAGTTCATTTGGTCAGACCGGAATATTATTTCAGGGAAACACTAATAATTTCTCTATGGCAGCCATACGTTCTTTTGATAATAATTATTGGAATGGAGATTTGCGTTTTTATACCGATGGCGATAGTGTCAGCAATTCCAATTTGATAGAAAGGATGATTATTAATTATTCTGGCAATGTTGGTATAGGAACCTCCACTCCTGGTGCTAAATTAGAAGTTAATGGTCAGGTTAAAATAACTGGTGGAACTCCCGGATTAAATAAAGTTCTCACTTCTGATGCATCAGGATTAGCAGCATGGTCAACACTTACACCTACAGGAATAGGTGCATGGTCAACTACAGGCAATTCAGGGACAGTTGATGGAACAAACTTTATTGGAACAACGGATAATGTGCCATTAACTTTTAAAGTAAATAACGTATCCTCAGGTAAAATTGATCCTATTTTATTTAATACATTTCTGGGTTATGAATCAGGGTTCAGCAATACTACAGGTATTTATAATACATTTCTTTTATATGATGCAGGAATTTCCAATACAATTGGAAAGTGGAATATTGGTATAGGATCATTTGCTCTAAAATCTATGAATTCTTCTAAGGGAATGCAAATATTGCCATTGGGCAAAGTGCCTTTGAAGCAGATATTTTCGGGTGAGGGAATGTT
>CAZDUU010000386.1:0-3025 GCA_964508675.1 uncultured Bacteroidales bacterium
ATTTTATGTTTATGAATTCAGAAGTCGGATTAGGGTAAATAACCATATCCTCAAAATCGCTTACAGCAATCTGTGAGTAATTATAACTTTTTAGGCTGGGGCATTGCAGTAAAACTCCAGAGTCGTATATTCCATCGCCTACATCGGCAACTGCAATTTTTAAATGGTATGTTTGATTTGGAATTACATTAGCTGTTGCGGCTAAGACAGCAGTATAGGCGTCAAAAGCAAAAAACTGACCATTGCAGTTGTCAATAAAATATTGACAGTTGGAACAGGGGCCGGTTGAACAACCACTATATCCCTGTCCGTTATTGACGGTGTTTATAGAAATAGGAATGTTAGTTCCGGGAAGAAAGGCCATATTATAGTTGGAATAAAGGCCGCCGGCAGGGTTGTTTCCGGTCAGAAACAGTCCGAAAGCATCGTTATAGCTTGAATTTACATATTCATGGTATTCTTCAGATGTAAAGACGTAGTTAAATGAAAGAATATTTCCTGCCGGGACCAAATCGAATTCCAAAATACTGGCATCATATGTTGTCCCATTGGCAATAGTTTGAACAGAATTATCTCCTGCGACCTGCAAGCTTTTAGATAAAAATATGGAGGAGGGATTAAAGATGCTGTGTCCATCATAGTCCAGATTTGATATATATCCGGTAGATAAAAATATACCGTCATTTATACCAATATTGGATGCGTTTCCATTATTAAAATATGCAAAGTTAGAAGCAGGTGAATTATCTGCAGAATAATGGGGCACAGAAATGTTTGAAATGGTAACACCATATTGTACAAATTCATTAACAATAGAGTCGAAATTATTTGAGATAGTCAAATTTAGCAGTAATGTATCAATCACAATACCCTGGCTATATGTACAGCTATTTGAATCAGTGATAGTAACAGAGTAATTCCCGGGACATAAATTATTAATGGTTTGAGTAGTCTGAGCAAGGCTGTCGCTCCACAGGTAAGAAAAGGGTGCTGTGCCATTCACAGGATTGGCCGTGGCACTTCCGCTGCAATTATTGGGGTATGAGTTGATAATATCTATATTAGCTGAAAAACCGTTGCATGGGTCTGTTGGAACATTAATGGTTTCAGTTAATGAACAGTTCTGATTGTCTGTAACCGTTACTGAATAATTTCCCGGGCACAAAGCTGTTGCTATAGGCGTTGTCTGTGTGGGTGTCGTTCCCCAGTTATATGTATAGGGCGGTGTTCCTCCACTTACCTGAATACTTGCCGTTCCTGTACAAGGTGAGGTAAATGATGAAGTTGAGGTAATCGTTGCATTTAATCCGTTACAATTACCGACATTAGCTGTTAAAGCTACGGTGCAGTTATATTGATCGGTAACGGTAACCGTGTATGTTCCGGAACATAAGTTTATGGCTGTTTGCGTTGTTTGTGATGGTTGTGTATTCCACTGATAATAAAAAGGAGGTGTTCCGTTATTCAGGGTTGCAGTGGCGGTTCCGTTGCAGCTGGCTGAGGATGGAGTGGAAGAGGAGTTGAAAGAAGTGAAACTACTCGTCAGAACCTGACACAAGCTTGTTGCTGTGGCTCCTAATGCATCCGTTACAGTTACCGAATAAGTTCCGATACACAGACTCGTTACATTCTGGGTCGTTTGTCCTGTAGGCGCCCATAGGTAAGTATAAGGCGGAGTTCCACCCATTGTGGCAGACATAATCATTCCATCACAACTCAAATAACAAGTCGAGTTAACTGAAGAAGTTGAAATTGTCAACTGTGCCGAGATTCTTCCTTTAATGAAAAAGGTTAGAAAAAGTAATATAAAAAGATTCCATTTCATAGCTTATTGTATTGATAATTAACATTCAAAGATAATATTATTTTTGAAATAATCATGAAAAAATCAACCTAAATAAAAAAGGCAACCTGAGGTTGCCTTTTAAAATGATTACTTTTTCAATTCTTTTATTTCTTTTTCAAGTTGCTCAATGATTTTTTGCTGTTCCTCAACTTTTTGACTTAATTCCTGAACAGCTTTTGTAAGAGGGACCACAAACTCGGAATAACTTAACGAATACAAATCGTTTTGATTCTGGGGATAATGAACACCACTAAAGTTATATCCAAGATCGGTAGCTGCTTTTGCTACATCCTGGGCTATGAAACCGGTATAAATAATGGATGCTTTTTCTTTTCTGGCCTGTAATATTTCTTTGGGGATTTCCATTTTTATTTTATTCCCTTTAGCATCGACTGTGTAATTTTCATTGAAGATTTCCGATAATTTTTCTACATCTAAAGAATAGGTCACGGGTTTTAGTTTATTTATAAAATCAAGACCCGGAACATTTTCCTGGATATTTTTTTTGATGGATTTATCGGAAATTACTGTCCAGTTTACGGCTCCTCCAATTAAACTGACTGATGAGTTCCCTAAGCGAACAGTATTACTTGTATTTACAGTGGTTAAATATCCGACACAAGTTGAGTTGCTGATAGCGGGACCAGATGTTACAATATCAGCACTACTGCCAACTACTGTATTATTACTTCCACTAATATTTGAACTTCCGGCGCCTGTTCCTACATAGGTATTATTAAACCCATCCAGATTATTTAAACCAGACTGACTACCCAAAAAAGTATTAAAATATCCGCTTGTGTTATTTTGTCCGGTACTATATCCCATGAAAGTATTTGCTAGAGCATTTGTATTCATCCCGGAATAAGCTCCTATAAAGGTGTTATATTGGCTGCCTGCATTAAATCCGGATTTATATCCCACAAAAATACTGGCTTCCTGAAAATTTGGATTCATGCCTGCAGAGTCGCCAATATAAATATTCATTCTGCCAAAATTATTCATTTTACCGGCGGTATTACCAATAAAAATATTTGAATATCCACTTTGAGTAGAAAATCCGGAATTATATCCTAAAAATATATTATTTCTGCCGGTATATAAATCTTTACCTGCCTGAAAACCCAGTGTAACATTGTATTGAGCAGCAGGAGAAATACTTGTTCCAGACTCATGTCC
>CAZDUU010000387.1:0-3024 GCA_964508675.1 uncultured Bacteroidales bacterium
TGGGTCCCCACATATTCTGATTTTCGGTATGCCATGGTATATCGTGACTGATAGTATAAGTCTGAGCATTTGATTTGAATGTCAAAGCAAAAACAAACAATGTATATAGAACAATTATTTTTTTCATTTGTTCTGTTCGTTTAGTTTGACAGACAAGAGACTTCTACGAACAATTTTATATACAAAGCGTTTTACTGATTGTGGATAAGTAGCATTCAGCCAGACTGTATTGTCCATATCGCCTGTAAAAAGCATCAACCGCTCAAAAGGAGTATCTTTTTGTGTTGAATCCTTCGCCGGTATTGTAAAAGAAATAGTAAATAATTTTCCGGGTATACCATTATCGGTAGTTACTTCTTCGGTGGAATTCAAAACAGCATTCTGTCCGGCAATGTATTCCGGTGTTATTTGTCCTGTCACTTGTGTATAATTATATCCTTTTATTTCAGTGCATGTAATAGATGTTGTAGTTGCAAGATGTATTATTCCCCTGATACTTTCAACGGGTTTAAAGTTTTTTGGAGGTGAAATCCATACATTGGTCTGGGGCAAAATAATCGGAGCCTGTAAAACCAAATATGAATCGGAATCGTTGAAATGCTCTTTGAACTGCTCTTTACTTTTAATCAACTTCATGGTCTTAACCTTTGAAGTATCTATCTTAATTGTTTGAGCATTGAGCAGGCCAGCTATCAGAAAAATATTTATAATTAGTAGAAATAACTTCATTCTTTAATTTTTTTATAGACGTGTTTAGTTTTATTTAGTTGCCTCTGCTGATTTATGTTTTTCGTATTCTTTAAGTTTATGTTTTACCAATAGAGCACAGTCCAGATAAGCTTCTGCCGTTTTATTACAACAGGCATTTTTGAACTTTTTTTCAAGCTCTTTGATGATTTCGATAGAAAAATGCTGAAGTTCGTCCATTTTAAAAATTTGTTCAAAAATAAAAATTCTTGTAATTATACGCAAATAATTGTAAATGAGTTTCAACTAAGAATTAATTTCAGGAAGACCATACTTAATATTCTTTCTGGCTTGAGCAGCTAATTTCGAATAAATTTTATTGCTAATTTTTTTTAATTTTGTGTTGCAAAACCATTTTTTAACAAAAAAGGCTGTCACACAGACAGCCTTCTATATGAATTCAAAATTAGCTATTAACTGTTTGCTGAGAAAAAAGGGACGGTTTCTTTCAGATATTTTCCAGCCTTAAGATTTACCTGGATTTCGCTGAAAGCATCAATGGTGTATTTTACATCATCGAGTGTATGAACAGCAGTAGGAATAATACGTAGCATAATAACATCTTTCGGAACAACCGGATAAACAACGATTGAGCAGAAAATATTGTATTTTTCCCTGAGTTCAAAAACAATGTTGGTTCCTTCAACCACGCCACCTTTTAAAAATACAGGTGTAACCGGTGATTGAGTGTTTCCAATGTTGAAGCCTTTTTCTTTTAATCCGGCTTGTAAAGCTCTTACAACAGTCCAAAGATTTTCGCGAAGTTCTGATCTGGTCTGCAATAATTCGAGACGCTTCAAAGCCCCGAATACCATAGGCATCGGTAGAGATTTTGCATAAATCTGTGAACGGAGATTATAGCGTAAATAATCAACAACTTCCTGAGTTGAAGCAACAAAACCGCCTATTCCGGCCATTGCCTTTGCAAAAGTTGCAAAGTAAACATCTACTTCGTCCATCACACCAAAGTGTTCTGATGTTCCGGCTCCGGTAGCACCCATTGTTCCAAAACCATGAGCGTCATCAATCATCAGACGGAAGCTGAATTCTTTTTTCAATTTGGCAATTTCGTCAATTTTACCCAAATCACCGGCCATTCCATAAACTCCTTCGGTAATTACCAGAATACCACCACCTGTTTTTTCTACAACGGCTGTTGCATGTTTAAGTTGTAATCTGAGTTTTTCGATGTCGTTGTGAGGGTAAACAAATCGTTTACCGATATGAAGACGTAAGCCGTCAATAATACAGGCATGAGCTTCACTGTCGTAAACAATAACGTCATTTCGGTTAACCAAAGTATCAATGATACTTACCATTCCCTGGTAACCAAAATTCAATAGATAAGCATCTTCTTTCTTTTCAAATGCGGCTAATTTTCTTTCGAGTTCTTCATGAAAAGAGGTATGTCCTGACATCATGCGGGCTCCCATCGGGTATGCCATGCCATACTTTTGTGCAGCTTCTGCATCTGCTTTGCGAACTTCGGGATGATTTGCCAAACCAAGATAGTTATTCAGGCTCCATGTCAACACTTCTTTTCCTCTAAACATCATGCGTGGAGCGATTTCACCTTCTAATTTTGGAAACATAAAATAACCGTGAGCAAAATTCTGGTATTGTCCTAAAGGGCCTTTTTGCTTTTTAATTTTTTCAAAAATATCCATTATTGATACGCATTTAAAATTTCGCAAAGTTATAAATTATTTTAATAGGGTAACCTTTAATCGGATAAGAATGAAAGACATTAATCTTTCGTTGTTTATCTGGAGCTTAAAAAGCGCTCTAAAATCTTTTCGCCCATTGGAATACTTTTTAACAGCCACTCCATCATGAGCTTTTCTTTTTCTTCAGCGGGCAAAAGAAACTGTATATCCGACTGACGAAGCTTATCCATAATAAGGTTAAGGGTAATCGCAACCGAGACTGACACATTGAAGCTTTCGGTAAAACCATACATGGGAATTTTGACAAATTCGTCGGCATAGGTTTTAATTTCATCGGTCAAACCTTCTTTCTCGGTGCCGAAAAGAAACATCATTTTGCCTTTCTCAATATCCAGATCATTGAGGCTGATACTGTTTTCGTGCAAAGCAGTAGCAATAATCCGGTAGCCTTTTTCTTTGCAATCCTTAATAACACTTTTTACCGAACTCTGTTTTTCGTTATATTGATCAATATTCATCCATTTTTGTGCTCCCATACTGATTTCTTCATTGGGGTTAAAGCTGTTTTTTCGCTCGAATACTATCATATTCTGTATTCCCAATGCTTCGG
>CAZDUU010000388.1:0-3024 GCA_964508675.1 uncultured Bacteroidales bacterium
ACTTGCAGCTCTTCAGTTTGTCTCCGGCGAAATGGCCCAGGGAAAATATTTTGAGCATTTCATAGTTCCTGCTGTTCAGGGCGGTGCAGGAACCAGCATCAACATGAATATCAACGAAATCATTGCCAATGCAGCATTACTGCACCTGAACGAAAAACCCGGCCATTATCAAATTATTGATTCTGTTGAACATGCTAATATTTTTCAGTCCACCAACGATACGGTAGTTACAGCACTGAAAATTGCCGTAATGAAGCAGCTAAACGATCTGGGACAATCCATCAATCATACACGCAGCCAGATGGAAATGCTCGAAAACAAATACCGTAATGTAGTCCGTATTGGCTATACACAGATGCAGGAAGCAGTTCCGACTACGTTTGGCAAACTCTTTTCTTCATATAATGATGCTCTTTCGCGCGACTGGTGGCGCACATCCAAATGCTTCGAACGCATAAAAGTAGTGAACCTCGGTGGCGGAGCCATCGGAACAGGTTTGTCTATTCCGCGTTTCTTCATCATAGAAGTTGTCGGCGAACTTCAACGTCTTACAAATCTTCCCATTGCACGAGGCGAAAATCTCAGCGATACCACGCAAAATCTTGATTCATTTGTTGAGATACATGCTATACTGAAAGCTCATGCTGTTAATCTCGAAAAAATAGCGAACGATTTGCGACTACTCTCTTCAGATATTGGCAACAAAAATATCAGCCTTCCGGCTGTTCAGGCAGGAAGTTCCATTATGCCGGGCAAAGTAAATCCCGTGATTAACGAATATGTCATCAGTATTGCTCATCAAATTTACAGCAACGACATGCTTATCAGCAATCTGTGCGGACAAGGTTGCCTTGAGCTCAATGCTTATTCGCCCCTGATAGGTTATACCATCATCAACAGCCTGAATCTGCTCATCAGTGCCAATAAATCGCTCACGGAAAACTGCCTGAAAGGATTGACCGTTAATGAACAGATTTCTCAGGAACAACTTTGGCGAAGCCCAAGTATCACAACTGCTCTGATTCCTTACATTGGTTACCATAAAGCCACTGAACTTGCCCTGTATATGAAACAAAACCATCAGGATATTTTTGCTGCAAATAATGCTCTAAAACTATTGAACGAAGAAAAATTGAAAAGCCTATTAAGTCCTGAAAACCTCACAAAATTGGGTTTTTCATTAAAAGAAATTTAATAATGAACCATCTTCCTTCCAATATCAGTTGTTTTTATATTCCCAATATTGATGGTAATGTTATCCGGTTACCTGAAGAAGAATCAAAACATGCTATTAAAGCGCTGCGCCTCCACGAAAACGACCGGGTTTTGATTTCAGACGGGAAAGGCTATTTATTTACAGCATCCATTCAGGAGGCAAACTATAAAAATACGCTGTTAAAAATAGAAGAGCGAAAAGTTATTCCTCCACTTCCCTATCATATACATATAGCGCTGTCTCCGCTTCAGCATGCCGACCGTTTCGAATGGTTTATCGAGAAAGCTATCGAGATGGGAATCTCTCAAATTACTCCACTGCTCTGCCACCGGACAGAAAAAAAAAGAATAAATGAAGAACGACTTCAAAAAATTGCTATTTCTGCGCTCAAACAAAGCCGCAGTGCTTACTTGCCTATAATAAACCCGTTGACAGACTTTAATGAATTTGTAAAAAAGGATAAAAATTTGCAAAAAGCAATTGCCATCTGCGAAGGAGACAGAATTTCGTTAAACCAGTTTATTTCCGAATCAAAGGATAAAACATACTCTATTCTCATTGGCCCGGAAGGCGATTTCAGCGAGAACGAAGCAGAAATTGCCATTAAAAATAAATATTCAGCCATTGACCTTGGAAACTCCACACTCAGAAGCGAAACTGCAGCACTATATGTAACCGCTTCGATGAAATATTTTTTCTCTAATCATTAAATCATTGTCCATGCTTATAAAAAATCAGTTTGTAAATATTCTTCAAACCGATATTCATTGCAAGTTATATCTGCCTGATCACTTCAGTGAAGATGATTGCTGGCTTGTTATGCTTCACCAGGGACTGGGAAGTATTCCGCAATGGAAAACCGTTCCTGAAAAACTTTTCAAAGCATTGAATATGCCCATACTTCTGTATGAGCGCATCGGGTATGGCGAGACCGGGACAACTCTAAATCCCCTGCCTGAAAATTTTCTTTTTACAGAAGCTTTTGACGTTCTGCCAAAACTTTTAACTGAATTTAATATTAAAAATTATTATTTGTTTGGACACAGCGACGGAGCTACTATTTCATTGCTTTACGCATCTACTCAGCCACAAGGATTAAAGGGAATTACAGCCCTGACACCTCACGTTTTTGTTGAAGAAATAACCAAACAGGGAATTGAAAAGCTCATTCAGGATTACGACAAAGGAATTTTATCATATTTCCTGGAAAAATATCAAAAGGAAAAGACCGAGCAACTTTTCAGACGTTGGACCGGATTTTGGCTTTCAGAGCCTCTTGTTTCCTGGAATATGTTTGATGAATTAAAAAAAGTCAAAGTTCCCGTCCTACTTATCCAAGGTACCAACGATGAATTCGGAAGCTTTAAGCAATTGGAATGGATTGAGCAGCTTTGCTCAGTTAAAACAGAAAAAATTGTAATAGATAATTGCAGGCATAACCCACATTTAGAATATACGGAGCTTGTAATTTTAGAAACAAAAAAGGCTGTCCTGCAATGCAAAACAGCCCTTCAAAAAGATTAACAAATATTATTTTTTAACTTTTCTGAAAATATAACGGGTAATAAATATACCGTCATCATCTTGTTTTCCTGCATCACTTTCAACAGCACTCGATACAAAGGCTAAATCCCAGCCTTCAGATATCATAGTGTTGATTTTTGAAGCAATGACTGCATCATTCGAAGCAATATTCTGGAAGTTGATACCAACCATGCTATAAAAGTTTAAAAGTTTTGTTTCGTCAAAAGCATCAATTTTAATATCACTTCTGTCTACATCACCCTGCTTACTATCTTTACCACCAG
>CAZDUU010000389.1:0-3023 GCA_964508675.1 uncultured Bacteroidales bacterium
ACTCAATGTAAGATAAACATCTACTCTTGGCCCTTTTGGAAAGGAATCCAATACCTTTAAGGAATAATTAAACAGCGTTCTGTCATCATAGCCCCAGGAAAAATCCTGATTTCCCATCTTTTTATAATACTTCGGAAAGGAAGAAATTAAATAATCTGCCCTATTGTATCTGAAAAAAGACTCCATATTGTCAAACCCCATCCAGCCGCCATAGAAAAAAGAAATAAAATAACCATTATGTTTTAAGTTTCTTAGCAAAGAAGTATGATAAGGATAATTTGCGGCTAATTCATCAAAGCCTTTTTGTCCATAAGGAACAGAAGCAAAAATTGAGGGAATCGCCTCAAAAGTTCTTCCTGCTGTCGCTAAAAAGTTATACCAATACAAACTCTTTAATGCCAACGAATCCAAAAACGGAGTAAAGCTTCCATAAATAGCATCCGGACCTGAATAATTTCTCCCTAGGCTTTCGACAATAATAAAAACCAAGTTAGGTTTTGTGTCAAAATTATTAAAATATGGGCTTAATACATCCTTTGTTGTATATCTCTCTCTTAATAAAGGGTAGTCCGCTGATAATGATTTTTCATCTGGAAATAACAGTTTAAAAATATTTTCCTGAGAGTAAGAATTCTCGTCATTATTTATAGCAGATTCATTGTAAAAAGAAAAAGCAAAATACCTGACTTTGTTTTCAATCATAGCTAACTTACTCTCGGATGGTTCATTCTGAAGAAATAAATAATGAAAAGGGACTAACACCAAAATTCCCCAAATAATAATTAAAAAGACCTCTTTTCTTCTGGAGAAAAAGGGTCTGTTATTTATTCTTTTGTACAAAAAATAGATAGTCGCAAAAATCAAAATCAAAATTACAATAACAGGAATCCACAAATATGCATAGTTTGCAAGCAAATGTTCCTTATTCGCCGAATTATAACTAAAAATAAGGCCATCGGGGAGTAATTCAGACTGAGACGTATAATAAGAAAGACTTAAATATAGAGCAGAATAGATTATTAAACCAATAAAAAACAAGAATTTTATCGCTTTTCTTGATTTATCCGGCAGCCACCCTAAAATCAAATAAAGAATAAGAATAAATACACTGATTAATGATAAGTCTATTAAAAGGCCTTTAATAAAATCATTGAATTTGAAAACATATGCTAAAGGTCTGTAATATATGAATATAAAAGTATCAGAAACTCTTAACATTATTGCCGTTATCCAGGCTAAAAAAACCACAGGCAAAGAACCATCGAAATAGCTTCCAGTCTTTACCTTTATACTAGTAAAGTTCATTCTCATTCTAAAAAAAGACAAAGTTAAACTTTTTAGTTTAATAAGTTGATAAAAAAGTCATAATTACCTGAGGAAAAAATTGATATTCCAGTTGATGGACTTTCTCCGCTAATTTTTCCGGAGTATCCGCCATATTAACTTTGCAAGTTGCCTGAAATAGAATTTTCCCTTTATCATACTCTCTATTAACAAGATGAATGGTCATTCCGGAATATTTTTCTCCGTTTTCTATAACTTTTTCATGCACATGGTGCCCGTACATGCCTTTCCCTCCATAGGCAGGCAACAATGCCGGGTGTATATTAATAATCCTGTCATTATAAAATTCTATCAAATTTTCCGGAACTAACCATAAAAAGCCAGCTAAAATTATCACATCTATCTTGTTCCGTTTCAGATTTTCCAATACAATATTGTTTTTATAAAAATCATCCTTATTAAAAACTTCGACATTCATATCGTATTTCTTTAATCGTTCAATAACACCCGCATGAGGGTTATTCGTCAAAATTAATTTCACACAAATACCCGAATGATCTTTAAAATAACTCACAATATTCTCGGCATTGCTCCCACTTCCTGAAGCAAAAACAGCTAAATTTAATTTATTCTTTTCCATGATATATAGTTATATGTTTGATTTTCAGACATCATTTAATTTAATTCGTCAAATTTTTCCAAAAAAGTTTGAAAAAATCGTTACAAATTTATTTCTTTGCAGTCTCAAAAAAAAATTAAGTACTAACTAAAACTTAAAACTATGTCAGACATTGCTTCAAGAGTTAAAGCAATTATCGTCGACAAATTAGGTGTTGACGAAAACGAAGTTACAAACGAAGCTAGCTTCACCAACGATTTAGGAGCAGATTCCCTTGATACCGTTGAGTTAATTATGGAATTCGAAAAAGAATTCAATATTGCTATCCCCGACGATCAAGCTGAAAAAATAGCTACAGTAGGTGATGCTGTTTCTTACATTGAAAAAACGCTAAGTAATTTTTCTAACTAAATCTGGTTTTATGGAGTTAAAAAGAGTTGTTGTAACCGGTATCGGTGCTATTACACCTATTGGTAATACTGTTCCTGAGTATTGGAATGGATTAAAAAATGGCGTAAGTGGGTGCGATTTGATTACTCATTTCGACGCTTCAAAATTTAAAACCAGGTTTGCTTGCGAAGTTAAAAACTTCAATGTAGAAAACTTTATCGACCGCAAAGAAGCCAGGAAGCTGGACAAATATGCCCAGTTTGCCCTGGTTGCTGCGGACGAAGCAATCAAAGACTCCGGTCTTGAAATTGAAAAAATTGATTTAGATAATGCCGGTGTTATATGGGCATCCGGAATAGGCGGAATACAAACATTTCAGGAAGAAGTTGGCTCCTTTGTTAAAGGTGACGGCACTCCCCGTTTCAGTCCGTTCTTTATTCCCAAAATGATTGCCGATATTGCAGCCGGACAAATTTCTATGAAATATGGTTTCAGGGGTCCTAACTTCTGCACTGTATCTGCCTGTGCTTCATCATCGCATGCAATTATTGAGGCATACGTTCAAATTCAGCTTGGAAAAGCAAACGTAATGATTACAGGTGGTTCTGAAGCGTCTATCATTGAAGCTGCTATTGGTGGATTTAATGCTATGCAGGCATTAGCTACCAATAATGATGAATGCAAATCAGCTTCACGTCCTTTCTGCAAAACCCGCGACGGATTTGTAATG
>CAZDUU010000390.1:0-3022 GCA_964508675.1 uncultured Bacteroidales bacterium
CTCATCAATGCTCAAAATTAATCAATTTACTTTGATAATTCTAACATCCTAAGAATTGGTTTTTTAGCTTTTTCTATAATTTCTTCGCTCAGATGAATTTCGTACACCTCGTTTTTAAGACTCAGATATATTTTTTGTAAAGTATTTAATTTCATATACTTACAATCATTACATCCGCAGGTTGAATCGGTAGGAGGAGCCGGAATAAAATGTTTATCGGGGCAAACCTTCACCATTTGATGCAAAATACCTGATTCTGTAGCTACAATGTACTCTTTAGCATCGTCTTTCTGAACAAAATTGAGCAAAGCAGCCGTTGAACCTATAAAATCCGAAATAATAAGGATGGGTTTCTTGCATTCGGGGTGAGCTATCAGTTTAGCTTTCGGATAGTCTTTTTTAAGCTCTAATATTCGTTCTAACGAAAATTCTTCGTGAACATGACACGCACCATCCCAAACTACCATATTTCGTCCAGTAAGGCTGTTAATGTAATTTCCTAAATTTCTATCCGGAGCAAAGACAATTTTTTTATCTTTTGGAATACTTTCGACTATTTTAACAGCATTGGACGATGTGCAGATAATATCTGACATGGCTTTTATTTCAGCTGATGCGTTTACGTATGTAATGACCGTATGATCGGGATATTTTTTTAGAAATTCGGCAAAATCTTTAGCGGGAAGCGAATCAGCCAACGAACAACCTGCTTCTTTGTCAGGTATAAGCACTTTTTTCTGCGGTGAAAGTATTTTGGCTGTTTCGGCCATAAAATAAACACCGGCAAAAACTATAATATCGGCATCGGTTTCTGCAGCTTTCTGCGATAATTGAAGGCTGTCGCCAATAAAATCGGCAATGTCCTGTATTTCGCCAGTCTGGTAGTAGTGAGCTAAAATAATGGCATTCTTCTCTTTACAAAGTTGTTTGATGCTTTTTACTATTTCCGTATTTTCGCCCATAGCCTTATTTTAAAAATACAAACCTACACAATTAATTTCAATACCAAAAGGATATTAGCGGGGAGAAAGGTTAAAGATGTTAAAGTAAAAAGTTTATAAAGTGTGATTTAAGAAGTTTGAATTTAGAATACAGAATTTTGATTTTTGAAGGCTAAAAATAAAATTTCATTTTTTCTAAATTCACTATTTTTCGTAGAAAAATAATAATATTAACTCTAAAAATTTTAAATCTATGTGATGATAATGATAGCTTGTTGATAGTGTTTACATTTTTTTGAGACATTTGGCTTATTCACCAAAAAATTAATTTTAATAACAGAGAATGAACATGAACTTTGTTTGATTTTCAATTTATAAACCAAGCTTATTAACATTGTTGATAAACCGGTTTAACAGATAAATCTTGATATTTTTTAATTAACAAAGACGGTTTTTGTTGGTTAGTATTTAGCCATAAAATCGGGTTAAGTTTTTTCCGGATTTCAAAATTTTGGATAAGCAGATAGTAAAATTAATTTCACAAATCTTTTTATTGCTAAATAATCAACAGTTATGAACAAAACGGTTGATAAAACTATAATTCATTAATCCTCAACCGGCTATTTTTTTACAAATTTTTAATGATAATTGATAATGAATAAACTACGAATTCGTTATTTTTGCACATCGTAAACAATGAATGTTGATAAATGGAAAAAATAGTTATTGCCTCTGATCACGCCGGCTTTGAATTAAAGCAAATCGTTATTAAAGAACTTAAAAACCTGGGTTTTGACGTGGACGACAAAGGATGCTACTCCTTAGACAGTGTCGATTATCCCGATTTTGCACATAAAGCTGCCGACGATGTGGATAAAGGTATTGTAAAGCGCGGTATTGTGATTTGCGGCAGTGGCAATGGCGTAAATATGACGGCTAATAAACACCAGCATGTACGCTCGGCATTATGCTGGAACGAAGAGATAGCCCGTCTTGCCCGCCTGCACAACGATGCCAACGTAATGGCTCTACCCGCACGCTTTATCTCACAGGAAGAAGCATTAAAATGTGTGCATACTTTTTTGAATACCGGTTTCGAAGGCGGCCGCCACATCAACAGAATCAATAAAATTCCGATGTAAAGTTAAATTGCAAAATGCGTTGGCTCTTTAAATTGGAGGCAAGCCCAATTCTTTCAAAAATTCATTGTGTTTATCAGTATTCGTTTTAATGCTTTCATTTATTGTTTTCAGTTTTGTACTTACTTCTTTTAAGTCAATTTTCACTTCGTCAACGGATGTACTCACATACCTTGAAATATTTAGGTTGTAGCCGTTCTTTTCAATTTCGTCCATTGATACTCTGCGAGCATATCGCTCAATATGTTCAGGACGGTATTTGTAGGTTTCTATTATCTTTTGAATATCGTTTGGTTCGCCGTTTTCTCCTTCTCTTAATGTGTTTTGCCTTTTACCTTGTTTGTAATGTTCTGCTGCATTAATGAATAATACATCGTCTTGTTTTTTGCATTTTTTCAGGACTACAATACAAACAGGAATACCAGTTGAATAAAACAGGTTTGAAGGTAAACCGATAACCGTATCAATATGATTATCCTTTAACAGTTTTGTACGGATTCTTTCTTCTGCACCACCACGGAATAAAACTCCGTGAGGCAGTATAATTGCCATAACTCCTTCTTTTCCCAAGAAGTGAAAACCGTGTAATAGAAATGCAAAATCGGCTGCTGATTTTGGTGCTAAACCATAACTTTTGAAACGAAAATCATCTGCCAATGTATCGTCTGGTTCCCAACGCAAACTAAAAGGCGGATTTGCTACTATTGCATCAAATTCTATCTTTTTAGCCGGATTCATTTCGTTGAGCATATTCCACTGGTTGAGTAAAGTGTCTCCGTGAAATATCTCAAACTCGGTGTCTTTCATTCCGTGTAAAAGCATATTCATTCGGGCAAGGTTGTAGGTTGTGATGTTCTTTTCCTGTCCGTAGATTTTGCCAACACTCCCGCCATTTTCTTTTATCCGTTTTCTAACATTGAGTAATAATGAACCCGAACCACA
>CAZDUU010000391.1:0-3016 GCA_964508675.1 uncultured Bacteroidales bacterium
ATGCCTGCAACTTAACTCATATGCGATGTTCTATTTTTCACCCCTTAAATTCCTGCCAATTAATTTTTATTTGAATTATATATTAATAGCTGTTATTGAGTAATTATTAAAATTATACAGAACGGTTGAAGTTTAATTAATGTTTATAATATTACAACAACTGTTACACCTCAATAGAACCTAATTAGGTTGTGTAACTTAATACACTTTACAAAGTGAGCTTTATTACAGATTTACCAAAAAAATTTCAAAGAACTACAAGCTTATTATTTCAAAGGATATACCAATGTTAATTTTAAATTAATTTGCTGTCAATATGACACAAGTTGTTGTTTCAAACTAATGTTCTGTCAGTATCATGAGATATTTTGTCATTATGTAACTTATAGTAAACTAAAAAATCTATTAAGAAAAAATAGAATAATCTTTAGTCAGAGCCAATCCATTATTTTATTTCAATCGTATATTTATCCGGCATAGCCCACCAATCGCAGTGTTTTGGAAGCTTTTTTGCTAATTCAGCGCAATACTTCAGGTAAATAATCACGTCCTGCCTGTTCTTATATTTTCTGCCGGAGTTTTCAATGTAAACAGGAACAACGCGACCTTTAAATTGGGTATTTCAAAATTTATTTTCCCGTTAACGTCCGTAACTTTTACAATGTAATAGCCGGTAGATTTTATGTCATAACCTTTGTTCTGAGGATCTTTTTTGTTTATGATTTTTGAAACATCGCCTGTAATCGTTTCAGTGCCGAACTCTTTCTTGTTATTATACCAAATGGTTACATATTGTGAAGTAAATGCCGGATCGTTCATATAAGTTTCAAAATACATTTCATCATCGGTAATCACAAATCCGATATTTTTCAAAGCTTCATCGGATAATTTAAGTGCAACTTCAGAGGTTATCAAAGAATCGGATGTGTATTTGCGGTTTATAGTGTATTTGTCAGAAAGCAATTTGCGGAATTCATCGGTCGGAGTGAACCATAGAATTATTTCGTTGCCCCATTTTGTCGCATTATCAGACTGTTTAATCCTTATCGGAACCAGAAGATCAAACATTTTTCTTCGAAAAAGAGGGTCGTTTTTTAATTCGTTTTCAAAAACATCCTGACAAAAAAAGCCGATAGCACTATCTGTGCTTGTAAAGTAATAAGGATAAAAATCAAAATTTGTTTCCGGAATATTCAAACTGCTTTCTACTTTGGGATGATAGTTGTTTCCATGAATAATTAACTGAAACTTGTCGTGGTCCGGAATATTATTGTTGATGATGATCTGTTGATTTTTAATGATTACTCCTATTTTTTGCAAATCGGAAACCGTTAAATCAAGTATTGGCTGATTTACTTGCTTATCCTGTGAAAAACAATGTAAGCCTGCCATAAAAAAGAAAAAGACAAATTGAAATATTGTTTTCATATTTTTAAGTGTATAGTCGTTTAAAGAGAAAAACCGTTTAATAGGTTTATTTTTTTCAAAATTAACACAATACTTTCAAATAACAAATAGTTTTGAGCGATTCTTTTGCTTAAGATTAATTGTGGGCTAAATTTACGATATTTAAAATTTTAGGAATATTTAAGGCAGTCATTTTCTTTTTACTTCATCTATTATTTCGTAAATTCGCACAAAATTTTAAGATATGGAACATCCATTATATATTTACAACACCCTCAATCGTAAGAGAGAACAGTTCGTTCCGTTGCATTACCCCTATGTAGGCATGTATGTCTGCGGTCCCACTGTTTATGGCGATCCGCATCTGGGTCATGCACGCCCTGCCATTGTTTTCGATGTTTTGTTCAGATACCTGACTTTTCTTGGATATAAAGTTCGCTACGTTCGCAATATTACTGATGTAGGTCATCTCGAAAACGATGCTGACAGCGGCGAAGATAAAATCGCAAAAAAAGCCCGCCTCGAAGAGCTTGAACCCATGGAAGTGGTGCAGTATTACACCAATCGTTATCATACTTTTATGGACAAAATGGGCGTTTTGCGTCCCAGCATTGAGCCACATGCTTCGGGTCATATCATGGAACAGCAGGAATGGGTTCAACGCATTATGGAACAAGGATTTGCTTATGAATCCAATGGTTCGGTTTATTTTGATGTGGAAGCTTATTCAAAAAAATACAATTACGGTAAACTCTCCGGTCGTCGTATCGAAGAACTCTATGCTACCACACGCGAGCTTGATGGGCAACAGGAAAAACGCAACCCTTTCGATTTTGCTTTATGGAAAAAAGCTTCACCCGAACATATCATGCGTTGGCATTCCAGATGGAGTGAAGGGTTCCCGGGATGGCACCTCGAATGTTCGGTGATGAGCACCAAATACCTGGGCGAAGAATTTGATATTCACGGTGGCGGAATGGATTTGATATTTCCGCATCACGAATGCGAGATTGCGCAGAGCGTTGCAGCACAAGGAAAAGATTCCGTCCGCTACTGGATGCACAATAACCTGATTACCATCAACGGTCAGAAAATGGGAAAATCGCTGGGCAACTTCATTACACTCGAAGAATTGTTCACCGGTAGTAACAAGCTTTTGACACAGGCTTTCCACCCGATGGTGATCCGTTTCTTTATTTTGCAGGCACAGTATCGCGGAACGCTTGATTTTTCAAACGAAGCACTGATAGCTGCTGAAAAAGGATTTCTACGCCTGATGGAAGCTTATACCAACTTAAGCAAAATAAATCCTGCTGCAACTTCAACGGTGAATATTGATGAAATCCGTACCAAATGTTTCGATGCACTGAATGACGATTTGAATACACCTATCGTTCTGGCTCAGTTTTTTGAATTGGTGAGAATCATAAACGGTGCATACCAGGGAACAGAACAATTGGATGAAAAAAATATCGAAGCCATCAAAAAATTATTTGACGATGTGATTTTCAATATTCTTGGTTTGGAACCTGTTGCCACAGCGTCGAATAGTGATATGCTCGAAAAAGTTGTGGGGATGGTTTTGGAAGAAAGAACACAGGCTAAGCTT
>CAZDUU010000392.1:0-3003 GCA_964508675.1 uncultured Bacteroidales bacterium
TCTGCAACTCTGTCACAGCGTACAATTCCTCCAAATATATTTACTAAAATAGCTTTTACGCCTGAATCTTTTAATATTATTCTAAATCCTGCTTCCACCGTTTTTGCATTTGCACCGCCACCTACATCAAGAAAGTTTGCAGGGTCACCACCCGAAAGCTTTATAATATCCATTGTTGCCATAGCCAGACCTGCTCCATTCACCATACATCCTACGTTTCCATCAAGTTTTATAAAATTCAGGTTGTACTCAGAAGCTTCAACTTCAGTGGGATCTTCTTCATACAAATCGCGCATTTCAACATATACTGGATGTCGATAGAGGGCATTATCATCAATTGTCATTTTTGCATCAGCTGCAAATATTTTATCATCTGACGTTTTAACTACAGGGTTTATCTCAATCAGGCTGGCATCAGAATTTACATAAGCATCGTACAGCGATTTTAAAAAGGGGAGCATATTTTTATAGGCAATTCCTGATAAACCCAAATTAAAAGCAATTTTTCGTGCATTAAAATCTGTTAATCCAAGATGTGGGTCAAGGTTTTCTTTAAATATTTTTTCAGGTGTTTTTGCAGAAACTTCCTCTATATCCATTCCTCCTTCAGGTGAATAGATCACCACTAATTCGCCTGTTGATCTGTTTAATAAGATGCTGATATAAAATTCGCGAATTTCGGATGGTCCCGAATTATAGATTCCCTGTTCTATATATAATTTTCTTACTATTTTGCCTTTAGGTCCGGTTTGATGAGTCACCAGATTCATTCCCATTATCTGCTCTGCCAAAACAGGAACTTCGTTAATGCTCTTTGCTATTTTAACTCCGCCACCTTTCCCTCTGCCACCAGCATGAATCTGAGCTTTTACGGCAAATACTTCTGTACCGGTTTCTTGCATAATGGCTTCGGCAAGACCTCTTGCTTCTGTCACATTATGGCAAACATAACCCACCGGAATACGAACATTGTATTTTTTTAAAATGGCTTTTGCCTGATATTCATGTAAGTTCATAGTCTGAAATTTAAGTGCTAAAATAATGCATTTTATGAACATAAAACATGCATTAAAGAAAAAGGTTATTTTGAAAATCATCAGGAACTTTATAAGTTTGTCAAAAAAAATGAAAAAACTATCACTCGACGAGCTCAATCGTATTAATGTAGAAACATTTAAGTCGTCCGAGAAGCTTCCAATTATTGTAGTTCTTGATAATATCCGTAGTCAGTTTAATATTGGTTCTATTTTCAGAACCTGTGATGCATTTCGGGTCGAAGAGTTAATTTTATGTGGAATAACAGCCCAGCCACCCAGTCGCGAAATCGAAAAATCGGCACTTGGAGCTACCCAGTCTGTCAATTGGAAGTATTTTAATACAACAAGTGAAGCTGTTGAATACTGTAAATCAAAACATTTTATAATCTGTGCCATAGAACAAACAGATGAAAGTATAGATATCAGAGAGATGACATACTCAAAAGAAAAAGGCTATGCGTTCATTTTTGGTAACGAAGTCAACGGAGTGGATCAAAAAATAATAGATGTATGCGACCATTGCATCGAAATACCTCAATTCGGCACAAAGCATTCATTCAACGTAGCAGTTACTTCAGGGATCGTGTTATACGACTGCTTTAATAAGCAAATGCCCTGACTTTATTAAAATAATACCAAAAAGACTTGTTTTTAAATAATTATTGTTTTATCTTTGCACTCACATTGCGGGGTGGAGCAGTGGTAGCTCGTCGGGCTCATAACCCGAAGGTCATAGGTTCGATCCCTATCCCCGCTACTAAAGAAAAGCCGGCTATAAGCCGGTTTTTTTATTTGTTGAAATTTCGTTCAAATAAAAAAGGCTGTCGATTGGACAGCCTTTTTATATTTAGAATCTTATATTTATTCTTTTGTAGTTTCTTCAGAACTTTGATCGTTATGCTGTTCTTCCTGAGCTTTAGGAGCAGCTTTTTTCTTAGCAGTACCACCTGCACGACGTGTACGGGTTTTCTTAGCTTTAGTATCAGCAGTTTTAGTAGCCAACATATTTTCGTTATAATCTACCAATTCTATTCTGCACATTTTAGCGTTATCACCTGCACGACTTTCGAGTTTTAAGATACGGGTATAACCACCGGGTCTGTCAGCAACTTTTTGTGCTACTTCTTTGAATAATTCAGAAACAGCATTTTTATCTTTTAAATCGCTGAAAACAACACGTCTGTTATGAGTAGTATCTTCTTTAGCCCTGGAGATAATCGGTTCTACATATGTTCTTAAAGCTTTAGCTTTAGCAACCGTAGTATTGATTCCTTTATGTAAAATAAGTGATACAGCCATATTGGATAACATAGCTTTACGGTGCGAACTGGTTCTACCTAAATGGTTAATTTTCTTTCCGTGTCTCATTGCTTTAATCTTTGTCTAATTTATACTTAGAAATATCCATACCGAACATGAGTCCCATGTTGGTCAATAATTCTTCTAATTCTGTGAGTGATTTTTTACCAAAATTTCTGAACTTCAATAAGTCGTTTTTGTTGAAGGTTACAAGTTCACCGAGTGTTTCAATATCAGCTGACTTTAAGCAATTCAAAGCGCGAACTGATAAATCGAGATCAGTTAATTTGGTTTTGAGCAGCTGACGCATACGAAGTGTTTCTTCATCAAATTCATCAGTATCAATATGTTCATCATGTTCAAAACCAATTTTTTCGTCACTGAACAACATGAAGTGATAAATCAGGATTTTAGCAGCTTCTTTCAATGCATCAAGTGGAAGAATAGATCCGTCGGTCTCAATTTCGGTTACGAGTTTTTCGAAGTCGGTTTTTTGTTCAACGCGAACATTTTCGATATGAAACTTAACGTTTTTAATGGGAGTAAAGATAGAGTCAATAGGAACAATACCTATTTCCATATCTTCAGTCTTATTTTCTTCAGCAGGAACATAACCTCTACCTTTATTAATCCACATAGTTAAATGTAATTTTACATTGGGTTCCAT
>CAZDUU010000393.1:0-2999 GCA_964508675.1 uncultured Bacteroidales bacterium
GTCACTTCTTAGGTAATTGATTACATTTTCAGCATCGTTTATTCGATTCATATCAGTAAAAAGCCTGATTAATATTAACTTTTCGTTATATCCCTTCTCGTTTAGTAGAATGGCACATAACGTATCTATGTCTTCAGGCACAGTACTGGTTAGTGCATTTCCAAGAAGGTTTTTAAGTATGTCTCCGCGTTTTACATGTAAATCCGTAATTTCCATCTTTTTTTCATTAATGAAATCGGAACTTTCATTAAAGTTTAATGCTGATAATTCGTTTTCCTTAGCTTCTAACTGGTCGTCAATGCTTAACATACCATTGTACTGGGCTATCATAGAAGAACTGCTTGAAGTACCTCCTCCACCTGAAACTAACCGAGTAGGACATTTATCACTATTATTAGTTGTATCTATTTCAACCTGATTTATCAAAGAAGTCGTGTAACACTGTAAACGATAGTTGTAATTTGCTTGATAAGGTAAGAAGTACGTTAAATAAGCCATATCTGTATTAGTAACATAAAAATCGCTGTATGAATTATAACTGCAATTCCAATGGTTAAACCAGTTATTGGCTGGGCATGTATCGTTATTGCAAGAATAACCTTGCTGAATTTTTACACTTGCAGTACCAATAGCATCCCCAATTACGGCAATATTATATGAATTTGTTGTGAATGTATTACACTTTATTAAAGTTCCATAAAGACCTTGTCCTGTTCCATTTGCATAGCGATCATTATTTCTGTGTAAGGCTGTTATGCCTACAGATTGGGAGCTAATATTTAGGTTATTAAACGTATTTCTATAAATACGATTATCAAGATTTAATGGACTTTTACAATTGTTTATAAACATACCCGCCAGCCCGTTTTCAAATTCATTTTCTTCAATTCTATAATAGGGGCATGCCCACATATATAGTCCATAAGTAGTATCTGGGGTTGAAGTAGCTGTGTTAAAGTAATTTTCCAGCACTTTTACATTTCCATTATAATCTTCAATATACAAGCCTTTAAAGTTACCGTCGAACTTACACTTTTGTGCTTCGATACTGGTGCCTATACGTGCCTTAAATGCCCAGTCGAGCGATTGGAATAAGGTAGGAGTCTGGTCGGCATAGGGGCATGGTATGGTGCTTGAGCCACAAGTACCCCGGGTAATTAAATTAGAGCCGGTGGCAATAATACCGCAACCGCGTGTGCCGAATGCATGAGAAGCAACTGTTGTGGTATTTTTAAACTGGCAGGTAGTAAACAAAATGCCTTTGTTATACCACATATTTACAAAGTAAACGGGTGTCTGGCTCTTCAGGTCGTACAAATCGTTATCGGTGGTAAAATAACAGCTTGTAAAGTAGGAAGCATTCTGTTCAGCATAAGAACCTGTATTTGTAAACTGTGCAAAATCGAGTGCATAGATATTATCCCTGAATGTAACTCCATTAGCCTGTATAATGCCTCCATAAGTTGACTGAGCCCCGATTTCGGCATATTCAATAATTGAACTTCCGTTCATAACCAGTTTGGTTTGAGTAGTAGTTGTTTGCGGAAATTGATTAGTACTGTTTCCTATAACACGAACTCCCAGCCACATTTTATCATTTCCACAGGCATCCACTGCCGTTAGTTTTGTGCTACTTGTGAGGGTTACACGTGCACCTTTGGTAGAACCGCTGCCCGGCTCCATATAAAGGCCTTTTCCTTCCATAAATTTTATAGTAAGACCACTAATTGTTACTGTTGCACCGGCATCTACATACAGATTGTTTTTTAAATAAACGGTATTGCCACCGCCGGTATTAAACGGGTTGGAAGTGGCAGTCCATGTGCCCGAATAGCCATTTTGTACCTCTATATCGCAATCATCCGTGGATGAACAGTTCGATTTTACGATGTAACTACTAAAACCTGTATTCAGCAAATTAAAGGCATAATGATCAAAACAACAGTCTTCGCCAACAGTCGAAAAATAATTTTCGTAATTACTTCCATCCAATTGATCGCTAATAACGTAGTGCTTATAAACATTCCTATTTGAGGAATCGGTATAATATTGCATAGTGGAACTAATATAGTGTTGCATTTTTAAAGAATCAACTAACGGAGATGAATATGCCCATGTTCCGGAAGTGGGGCTGTTTGGAGTTGAAAATGTTGACAGTGTGGCATTGTCAGTAGAACCATCGCCGGTTGTCCTTATATAGTATAACTTTCCATCTCTTCCTAATTCAATATGCGAGTATCTGTAGTAAGTAGCATTATCACTTCCTATACTGATAGTTTGTTTATAAGTCGTTTCGGGGTCGCCATAGATTAAGCTGCTAATATTTATATATTTAATGGCAGATTGCCCTGTCCAAGTATAATATAAGTAGCTTCCGTTTGGAGAAAATTCTAAACCTTTTGGTGTGTTATGACAACTGGTGCCACAGGAATAATCTTCTGTGAAATAATAAGAATTAGTAATACTACCACTTGTATTCAATTCAGTAATATAGAATCTGATCTTTGTTGGATTTGAGTAAGTGTCGAAGAATGGATATGCTACTCTATACTTATCAAGTTGCCCATGTGAATACATAGGAATAATTTCTGCTTCTTCCTTAAAATTGTCTTCTGGATCTCCGCAGCTTGAACAGAGTGTTGTACTTGAAATTTGACTTATGTTTGTACTCGGATTATCAAAATCTGTACTTCCATGCAAATTAAAAGTATAAAGTTGTTTGGATACATTTACAGCAAGAATATAATCGTTTGTAGAAGATCGGTAGTCGCTTAAAGCAGCGTTAATAGAAACTCCATTTGTTACTGGAGTTATAGTTGAAATATATTGTCCCAGAGAAAAATACTTGCTGAATTCGATTTCATCCTCATTTATATACCTTATTTTAAACAAAAATAAATCATTGTGTGATGAACCGTCACCACCTCCCAACGTATAGATTGATAGAATTACAAAAAAATCATAACAACTACCAGGTACCGGAGCAACAATAATTTTGG
>CAZDUU010000394.1:0-2996 GCA_964508675.1 uncultured Bacteroidales bacterium
TATAGCGGTATTCATCAGGATAAAGTCCTTTGTAAACCGGCATAGAAAATTCTTTCACCTTCGATTCATCAAATCTGATGTAAGCAATGTAATTATTTTCGGGCGACCATTCATAAGCTTTTGAATAACTGAATTCTTCTTCGTAAACCCAATCAGGGATACCATTGATGATTTTATTTTTTTCACCATCGTTGGTTATGGCTGTTTCTTTATTCTGAGCCAAGTCTTTAAAATATAAATTGTTGTTATAAACATATGCAGCTTTAGATCCGTCGGGAGAGATGCTTGCTTCCTGGACTTTATTTTCTGAAATTCCGGTTAAGTTTTTAGAACTCAAATCATATACATAAAATTTATTGAGCGATGAATGTCTGTATATACGTTCTTTTTCAGAAGCTATCAGAATTTTCTTTTCATCATCGGAGAATGAATAATCTTCAATTCTGTTTGGCTTATTTTCTGCTTTTAATTCATTCAGAGAAAACAGTTTTTTCATTTCTTTACCGGTTTTGAAACTGTATTGAACGATAGATTCACTGTTATCATTAATAGTATAGCTTTCACCATTGTTCATGGAACGAATATCATCAATAGAAGAGGGATAAAATTTATAGGTTAACCAGACATCTTCTAAAGAAACCTGCTGTGCAAAAAGTCCTGAAAAAGCAATAACAAATACTGAAATCAATAAATATCTCATAAACTAATATTTTTGTGGTAAAGGTTGAAAATAATTTGGATTAAAACAATAGAAATTGTCTTCTCTTACTTTGAATATCATTAATATCTGTTAAAAAGGAGTTCCTCCGCCGTTGTTGTCAAATGAATGATTAGGAGAGATGTCATCTCCATTTTTCTGGTTCATTTTTGAAGGAAGTGTCATATGACCGGCATAACCTTCGTCGTTATCATCGAACTGATCGTAATCGGTATATTTTGCATAACTTTCAATAAAGCGAAGGTTGACATCGGTAACAGCTCCGTTACGGTGTTTTGCAATGATGATTTGAGCAAGACCTTTGGTCGAAACTCCGTCTTCTTCGTCCATGCCATATTTCTCAGGTCTGTGGATAAAGATTACAAGGTCAGCATCCTGCTCAATAGCTCCTGATTCGCGCAAGTCACTGAGTTGAGGACGTTTACTTCCGCTTCGTGTTTCAACAGAACGATTTAACTGTGAAAGTGCAATGATGGGTACGTTTAAGTCTTTAGCCAAAGCTTTTAGCGAACGTGAAATAGCTGAAACTTCCTGTTCACGTGTGCCCTGTGACTTGTCGTTTACGTGACCTGTCATCAACTGCAAATAATCGATGATAATGATTTTTACCTCGTGCTGTGCAACTAATCGGCGGGCTTTTGCACGGAGTGCAGAAATAGAAATAGCCGGTGTATCGTCAATAAATATTTTTGCTCTTTCGAGGCTTTTGATTTTATTTTCCAAGCGGCTCCATTCGTCAGCACTCAAAGATCCAGTCCTGATTTTGGAAGCATCGATTTCTGTTTCGGCCGATATCAGACGATTTACCAATTGCACAGACGACATTTCCAAACTGAATATGGCAACTGCTTTAGTATGCTCTACTGCCATGTTACGTGCCATAGAAAGCACAAAAGCTGTTTTACCCATACTGGGACGGGCAGCAATAATGACAAGGTCAGAATTTTGCCAGCCGGAGGTCACTCTGTCGAGAGCGACAAATCCCGAAGGAACCCCGCTCATTTTATCTTCACGCTTACTGGCTTCTTTGATTTGTTCTATTGCCTGATGTATAATATTGTCAATGGGCTGGGCTTCGCGGCGTACACTTCCGTATGAAAGATTGAAGAGTGAATTTTGGCTTTCGTCCAGCAGATCGTCCACATCTTCTTCGTCGTTGTATGATTTGCGCTGTATATCGTTTGAGATTCTGATAAGCTCACGTTGTATGTACTTCTGCATGATAATGCGTGCGTGAAATTCAGCATGTGCCGACGAAGCGACACGAGTGGTAAGCTTGGCAAGAAAAGCCGGTCCACCGGTTTCTACCAGTTCTTTTCTTCGGGTAAGTTCATCTTTAACCGTAAGCATATCAATAGGTTGCATTTCTTTATACAATTCAATGATAGCTTCGTATATTTTTCTGTGAATATCACTGTAAAAACATTCTGGTTTAAGTATGTCAATCACGATATTACAGGCATCTTTGTCAATCATCATTGCTCCCAAAACGGCTTCTTCGAGGTCGAGGGCCTGAGGAGGAATTTTTCCCGTGTTGTCAGAGAGAATTTGTTCAGAATTTGAGTTGGTTTTCAGCTTTTTAGCCATATTTTAGTCTTTGAAGCAAATGTAATGGTGGTAAAGGAATTTGACAATTTTTTTTGATAAATCTTATCAACTTCGTACCTTTGAAAACGTGTTAATAACTTATTAGGAAAAAATTTTGTTTTTTAGATTTTATGAGAATTATTTTTCGTCTTTTTGTTTTTAGTTGCTTGATATATATAGCATTATCCTGTAAAAAAAAGGAGTCGAATGAGGCTCCGTCAATTAATATTCACTCACCTGTCGAAAATACAACGATAAACTCTATTGATACTTTGGACGTTAAAGTAGTAGTGACTGATGATGACGCTAATAACCTAAGAGTTAGTCTATATGTAGCTGACGAAAATATGCAATCAGTAACTGCCCCTACTGTTTATAATTTTAGTGGAAATTATGTTAATCTTGATGTGAAGTATGCTGTAGATGAACGCTGGCTGGAATCAGGGACTTATTATTTTGTTGTAAACGCCAGTGATGGTGAACTTCAAACGAAATCTTTTGTGAAAATTTCAGTGAGCTCCATCCCAAAAGTCTTTTCAGGGCTTGTGGTTGGCGTAAAGTCAAGCCAAGGCTGTGATATATATATGTGTGATACAAACTTTGTCTTTACAAAACAATTCAGTGTTTCAAATTGCCTCGGAGGTGCTTATAACTGCTTTGCAAATTATTTAAATGTAGTGTTGTCGAACGG
>CAZDUU010000395.1:0-2978 GCA_964508675.1 uncultured Bacteroidales bacterium
CTTTAGGCGTTTTTGCCTATTCAGTTTTCAGGCTGGCCCGTTTTTTTAAGCTGACAAAGAAATACCCGATCAAAGACTGGGGTAAACGCATTGTCATGGTGCTGAAAATTGCTTTCGGACAGACCAAGATTTTCCGTTTCACTTTTGCCGGAGTTATGCATGCCACAGTATTCTGGGGCTTTATGGTAATTCTGTTTGGAAGCATTGAAATGGTCATTGACGGAGCTTTTGGCATACACAAATCGCTAAGAGTATTAGGTGTTTTTTATGATATCCTGATGGGTTTCGGCGATATATTTGCTTTTCTCATTGCCATTGCCATACTTGTTTTTATTCTCCGCCGCATTAGTCACAAGGTAAAACGTTTCGACGGCAACGAAATGACCCATAAAGCACATAACGATGCTTTTCTGGCATTGGGACTTATCTTCCTGCTGATGTTCTCACTATTGGGGATGAACAGTATGGAAGCCATTATGAATCCTCATAATCCATATCCGGTCAGCAATTTTCTGGGTTCCATCATGCCATTCTGCCCTTGCAAAGCTCAATACTTATATCCCATTTTCTGGTGGATGCACATCGAACTGATATTCATTTTTGCCAATATACTTCCCTATTCCAAACATTTTCACATTTTTATGTCTATTCCCAACGTTTTCCTCAGTCGTCTGGAGCCACTCGGTAAACTAAATACAATGCAAAGCATTACCAAAGAACTTCAGCTGATGATGAATCCCGAAACAGCCTATGCACCACAGGAAAATACAGAACCGGTACGTTTCGGAATCAAAGATGCTGAAGAAGTTACCTGGAAAACCTATATGGATTCGCTTACATGCACGCAATGCGGTCGTTGTACTTCGGTTTGTCCGGCAGCCCAGACAGGCAGAAAACTTTCGCCCCGTAAACTAATGATGGATTTGCGTAAGCGCATGAACGAAAAAGCTCCACATTTAATTAAAAATAAAGAATATACCGATGGTAAAACTTATCTGAGCGATTATATTTCGCTGGAAGAACTTTGGGCATGCACGCTTTGCAATGCATGTGCACAGGAATGTCCGGTAAATATTTATCATCCGCAGATTATTATTGACTTACGCCGTTACTTAGTACTGGAAGAAGGAAAAGCACAGGGAGGTTTACAGGCTATTTTTGCCAACATTGAAAACAACGGTGCTCCCTGGCAGTATTCACCATCAGAACGTTTAAATTGGATTAACTCATGACAGAAATAGCTATCAATGTTCCCTTAATGAGCGAAGTATTTGCTCAGGAACACAAACCGGAATATTTATATTGGGTTGGCTGCGCAGGCGCATACGATTTTCGTTACAAAAAAGTAGCCCGTGCTTTCGCCAAAATACTGAATTATGCAAAAATTGATTTTGCTGTACTTGGTACCGAAGAAACCTGTACCGGCGATCCTGCACGTCGTGCAGGCAACGAAATGTTGTTCCAGATGCAGGCCATGCAGAATATTCAGCTTTTTCAGCAATACGAAGTAAAAAAAATTCTGACCACCTGCCCCCATTGCTACAATACACTGAAAAATGAATATCCTGATTTAGGTTCTACCTGCGAAGTGATTCACTATACAGAGTTATTGAGCCAGCTTACCGATAAAGGTATTATTCCTGCAATAAAATCGCATAACGAAGATGTTACATATCATGACCCTTGCTACCTTGGCAGGGCAAACCATATTTACGACGCTCCACGCCATGTAATAGAAAACATGGGTTATGGAATAAAAGAAATGGATCGTAATAAGAGTTATGCTCTTTGCTGTGGTGCCGGTGGATCACAATTTTTCAAAGAATCGGAACCCGGAACCAAAGAAATATGCACACTCAGAGCCGAACAGGCTTTGGAAACCAATTCCAAGAACATTGTGACAGCTTGTCCATTCTGTATAACCATGCTCACCGATGGGCTTAAAAATCTGAATAAGGAAGAAGAAGTTCAGGTAAAAGATGTTGCTGAAGTAGTTGTTGAGAAATTGGGAATATAGTTAGTTAAATGTCATTTCGAATTCTTTTTCTGTTTATTTGTTGGGATTCTGGATCAAGTCCAGAATGACGTAATATTATTATCCATTTTTCATAAGTAGAATGATAGATATAATTCTCAACTACGTTCGAATTGACATTTTTATTTAATCATGAGTACTTAGAATGAAATGAGTTTCTCAGTCAAAAAGAATAATAATAGTCAGAATCCTTAGCTACGTATAAATTGGCATTTTTTATTTTATCACTATTCTCTTCATTCATAGTATTATCCATAGCAAAAATCAAAAAAAGTTTTTTTAACCTAAATTATGATACAATCAAAGTATCTATTTACTACCTTTATGCATCGAAAATCTAAAAATCTATTTATATGGGAAAATTAAGCAATTTAGAACCTAAAGCTATTTGGGAAAACTTTGAAAAAATATGCAATATCCCCCATCCTTCCAAAAAGGAACAGCAGATTATTGCATTTATGAAGAAATTCGGCGAAGACTTAGGTTTAAAAACCATCGTTGACGAAGTAGGTAACGTAATTATTAAGAAACCTGCTACTCCCGGTTACGAAAATCGTAAAGGCATTATTTTACAAGGCCATCTCGATATGGTTCCTCAGAAAAACAGCGATAAAGCTCACGACTTTGAAAAAGATCCTATTGATCCGGTTATTACTGGCGATAAAGTAAAAGCTAATGGTACTACTTTAGGAGCTGACAATGGTATTGGTGTTGCAGCGGCCATGACCGTATTACAATCAAAAGATTTACAACACGGCCCTGTCGAAGCTTTGTTTACTATTGATGAAGAAACTGGAATGACGGGTGCATTTGGACTAAAACCTGGTATTTTGGATGGCAATATTCTTTTGAATCTCGACTCTGAAGATGAAGGCGAAATTTATGTTGGTTGTGCCGGAGGTATTGATGCAAACATTACCTTTACATATAAAGAAGAAGATGT
>CAZDUU010000396.1:0-2977 GCA_964508675.1 uncultured Bacteroidales bacterium
ACGGATTGAGCTTTATCTGAATTGTACGTGCACTGGGACCTTTGTCGAGCATAATGTCGATGCGGTAATCTTCCATAGCGGAATAGAGATATTCTTCCACTACCGGATTGAGTCGGTGTATTTCGTCTATGAAAAGCACATTGTTGGCCTCGAGATTCGTCAGGATTCCTGCCAGATCGCCGGGTTTATCGAGCACAGGGCCTGAAGTGATTTTAAGCTCCGCATCCATTTCGTTGGCAATAATATTGGCCAGTGTGGTTTTTCCTAATCCCGGAGGGCCATGGAGTAAAACATGGTCGAGCGATTCGCTGCGCATCTTAGCTGCCTGGATAAAGATTTGAAGATTCTCAACAACTTTTTCCTGACCAAAGAAATAATCGAACTGTTGCGGGCGTAGCTGTTTGTCAAAATCGTTTTCGTTCTTTGCAAATTCGCGAATATCGAAGTCGTTGTCCATGTTTTAAAATAAAAATCAAAGATAGTGCAAAAATACGAACTTTCAAAGCTGAGAAAAAGAGCCATTTTTAAGCCTGACTCACATAGGTCATTACAATTCCACTAATATTGTTTCAGAAAAACTTCATCCCCATAGTCCTATTGAGTTTATCGAAATATGATGCTCATGAATTTTCAGTCTTCGACAAGCCCAGGCTGACAAAAAGAAGCTTTACTCCTTCCCTACCTTTTTATGCTTGCGGAATACAAAATAAAATCCGGCAAGAACAAATGGAATGCTAAGCCACTGGCCCATGTAAAGGAACATTTCACGTTCGAAATCAACCTGTACGTCTTTGATAAACTCCACAAAAAAGCGAAAACCGAAGCATCCTATCAGAAAAACCCCAAAGAGCAGGAAAGGTTTCTGAGCAGCATCGCGCTTAAAGTACATCCACATTAAAATGATAAAAAGGATAAAATATGTCAGCGATTCGTAAACCTGTGAGGGATGGCGCGGGTTCTGGTCAACCGAGTCAAAAATAAATGCCCAGGGAACATGGGTTACAGCACCATAAATCTCTGAATTGATAAGATTCCCCAGACGGATAAAAAACCCTGCTAATGCTACTACAATAACAATTCGATCAAGTATCCACGCAAAAGATTGTTTTTCCTTTCTGCTGAAAAAAAACAATGACAATATAATACCAATGGCTGCGCCATGACTGGCCAATCCTCCCTGACGAAGATTCAGAATCTCCCAAGGATGGGAAAAATAGTAACCGGGTTCGTAAAAGAGGCAATGTCCCAGACGTGCACCCACAACGGTTCCTATCAGCATGTATATACTAAGTCTGTCAAGCACCTTTTGTTCAATTTTTTCACGTTTGAAGATTTTTTGCATGATCAGGTAGCCAAACAAAAATCCTAAGGCGAAAAGCAAACCATACCAACGAACACCAAAACCACCGATATTAAAAATCTCGGGATTGGGATTCCAATGTATAAAAGATAAAATCATAGCTTTCAATTATAAACGCGGCAAGTTAATAAAAAAACCGCAATTTGTCATTTTGAGCAATGTCGAAAAAACAAACAAATTGCGGTTAATGTATGTCATCTGTGTGCTATAAAACAAGCACACAAACGAACACAAATATTTTAAAGCTTATTCAACGAACTGGGCAGCATAATATTTTGCTGTAAGTTTTTCGCCGGTAGCTTTTTCAATCATTTCATTCCAGTAGTAAGTTCTGCCAGGTTTGAAAACTTTTTCGATGAGATATTTGCCCACTTCTTTATTTCCGACATAGTTAGGAGCCTGATAGTCGTTGGTTTTCAGAATATTCTTTACGATGTAAGCATTAAGCTGTGAAGCAAGTAATTCGCCAAGTAAATAGTTATGATAATAGCAGGGAGAAGTTGCAATATGGATCTTGGTAGCCCAATCCGGCATATTACGATCTGCGGGGCGTTTAATCATCTGGTATTTTTCAACCAAATCCCACCATAATTTGTTCAGATCCTGATCAGGATTTTCGTACAAAGCTTTTTCGAAACGATACATCACCTGAGCCCAACGGCTGAAAACCAATTGTTCGAGACGTAACATTTTAAATCCTTCGGTTTTAACTTTTTCAGCTTCTTTATCATCAATAACTCCCATTGCTTTCATCCATGAAGCATTGGTCGAAAGACGTCCGTTAATCATAGCAATAGCTTCTGTAGTGAAAGTGTGAGCCGGTTCGCGAAGTAAGTAAGGAACCTGCATGTCAATATACTTGTCATATACGGCATGACCAAATTCGTGCAACATAGTCCCCATCCAGTTGTTATTGGGTTTTACATTACAAAGAACGCGGATATCACCCTCGTTGTCAATATCAGTGCAGTACGCATGTTGGTTTTTACCTTCTTTTTCGAACAAATCACTATGGTTTAAGATATCGGTAATATCCATTCCGATGCTTTCGTAGTAATCTTTGGTGAGTTTAACAAGGTCTTTATCTTTGTAATATCCGTCCAGATCAACATTGTAAACGGCAGGTGCTTCCTGGAAAAAGCGGTTCTGATAATTCCATGGCATAAGTTCTTCTTTCTTGATTTTGCAGCGTTCTGCCAGTTTATCGTCCATGTCGCTTTTTAATTTTGCAAAAGCATCACGGGTTAAGTTATCCAATTCGTCGAATAACTTTTCAATATCTTTTGGATCTTGTTCATCAAGCATGAGACTCATTTCATGGTAGTTATTATATCCCAGAGACTTGGCAACCTGATTACGAAGTTTTGCAAGGTTTTTAATATCTTCAGCCACAACCGGACCTATTTCCTTAACAGAAACCCATACTTTTTCGAGCTTCTTATTATCGGTAGAATTTTTAAGAAGTTCTTCTATCTCGTTATCGGTATATTTTTTCCCATCAATGGTTGCTCTGAAAACAGAGAATTTCTTTTCAATCTGATTCTGAAGTTCAGCAATCTGTTTGGTAAGGTTAGAGTCAACCTGTTTGGTTACCATTGAAGAATATACTCTTTCAAT
>CAZDUU010000397.1:0-2972 GCA_964508675.1 uncultured Bacteroidales bacterium
GTCAGAGTCCTTCACACATTTATTCCCAGGCAGGGCAGTATGATGTTGAATTAATTGTCGGAGTTTCGGCAAATTGTAAGGATACTATCAACTATACCATAAACACAAGCAACATCATTGCAAACTTTGGATTAACACAGGCTTGTAACAGTAATTTAATCAATTTTGCAGATTCATCGGTTGCTTTAGGCTCCTCAGTACTTGACTGGCAATGGGATTTTGGTGACGGAAATACCGGCACATCACAAAACCCTAATTATTTATATGGCGATACCGGAACTTATCATGTTCAGTTAATTGTTCAGTCTGACTACTGTTCGGATACAATTAATAAAACCATCACCTTGCAATATCTTAACGGTAATTTTAATTATGCATACAATTGTCAAAGCTTAAGCGCAACATTCAGCGATGCATCAACATTTGCAGGATATTCACCTAATCAATGGAACTGGAATTTTGGAGATGGAAACACCAGCAATTTACAAAACCCGGTTCACATGTATAATGATACAGGGAACTATACTGTTCATCTTGTCATCAGCACAAACGGGAACTGCATAGATTCTATATCCCAAAACATTTCAATTTATAATGTAATTGCCGATTTCAGCGTCACCAACGCCTGTTTATACGACAGCATCAAATTCTTTGATAATACAAATTATACACATGGCACCATCAGTCAATGGAACTGGGATTTTGGCGATGGATTAACCTCTGAATTACAAAACCCAGAACATTTATATTTGCAACCCAATACCTATAATATCACTTTAAGTATTCAGACAGCCGAAGGATGCAACGACACAATAAGCAAGCAGGTTACGGTTTACAATATACCGTCAGCTCAGTTTAATATTGTCACTACAGATCTTCAGGCAAATAATCCGATTAAATTTACAGATGCTTCAATAGGTGCCAATACATGGGATTGGAATTTCGGTGATAATTTCGGAACCTCAACAAATCAGGATCCGACTTATACTTATGCCTATCCTGGGAACTATATTGTATCCGAAGTTATCAGGAACGAATTCGGATGCAAAGACACGGCTATTCAAACTATTACCATTATTAAGCTTGACGAAGTATACGCACCCGTAATACCCAGTGCCTTCACACCCAACGAAGACAATAATAATGATACTCTTTTCGTCCGGGGAGGGCCGTTTAAAGAAATACTATTCAGGGTTTTCAACGAATGGGGCGTAATGATTTACGAAACAACTGATCCAGAAACCGGTTGGGATGGAAAATACAAAGGAGACCCACAACCAATTGGTGTTTATGTTTGTACCGTTAAAGCAACAACTACGGACAACAAAGAACATAGTTTTTCACAGGAAGTAACTTTAATACGTTAGAGCTATGAAAAAGAATATCATTATATCGGCAATCAGTGGTTTGGCAATTTTATTATCTATTGAGACCACATTTGGCCAAGATGTTCAGATGTCACAGTTTGATGCATCACCCGTTATACTTAATCCTGCCCTAACCGGGATGAAGCAAAATCTAAAATACAGGATAATCCAACAATATCGTAATCAATGGGATGCCGTTGCACGAAAATCGTATGTCAGTACAGCCATGGCTTACGACATGAACTTGCAGCAAAAATGGGGCGCAGGAGCATACCTGGTTAACGACAATAGCAGCCGGATTTTTAATTCATTTTCCTTTGTTCTATCGGGTGCTCATGACATTACAATCGGGAGTCAGGACAAGCATCACATCTCTGTTGGCTTGCAAGGAGGATTTATTTATAAAACCCTGCGATTGAATCAATACACTTACGACAAGCAATATACAAGCGGCTCTTTTGATTCTGATCTTCCTAGTGGTGAAACCTTCGACAGAAGTAAATGCATCATGCCGGAAGTAAATTTTGGATTTGCCTATGTAAATACTGACGATTCAAAGAAATATCATCCTTATGGCGGAGTTTCTGTAATGCATTGCACATACCCAAAAAGCAATTTCCTATCTGAAGGAGAAGAAAGCCACTTACCTCTTCGATATAATATCAACGCCGGAAGTTTATTTGAAATTAACGACAAAATTATTCTCGATCCCAAAATATTAATAATGAAGCAAAATACTGTTTGGCAATTTAACCCCGGTTTCTTGGCACATTATATTTTGGAAGCAAGTGATTTACATGTTATGGGAGGAGTTTTTTACAGAGTAAACGATGCAGTCATTACCCAGGTAGGGTTATACTATAAAAACTTCATATATCGCATCAGTTATGACTTTAACATCTCAAAACTACAAACTTACAGCCAATATAAAGGTGGAGTTGAATTTTCCATTGTCTTTTATAAAGTAAGTGGTACAGGTAGTAAAATGAAATTTAATTATTAAAAAAAAGTCCGATAAAATCGGACTTTTTTTTCATTGGACAAAAGTATTTTTTCGATTATATTTGCTCAAACTTAATTAAAAAAAACAATTATGGTATTAGAATTCACAACCAATAACTTCGAAGAAGTTGCAATGAAAAGTGATAAACTTGTAGTAGTTGATTTTTGGGCAGAATGGTGCGGACCTTGCCGCTTAATTGGACCAATAATCCATGAATTAGCAGAAGAATATGGCGATAAAGTAGTCTTTGGAAAAGTTGATGTTGACAGTCAGGGAACTTTAGCCGGCCAATTCGGAATAAGAAATATTCCAACTGTTATCTTCCTTAAAGGCGGAAAAGTTGTTGACAAACAGGTAGGTGCTGTTCCTAAAGCAAAATTCGTTGAAAAAATTAATGCTTTGATTTAAAACGAAAGTATTATGTCAGTCTTAATGGAATTGGCAATGTTTCCTACCGACAAGGGCGAAAGTGTTTCTACCTATGTCAGCAAAGTTATTGATATGATTCACAAAAGTGGATTACCTTATAAGCTCACTGCAATGGGGACAATTGTTGAGGCCAAAGAAATGCACGAAGCACTCGCTATTGTCCAAAAAGCTTA
>CAZDUU010000398.1:0-2972 GCA_964508675.1 uncultured Bacteroidales bacterium
TATTTACCGATTGCCCTCCAGGTCCGCTGGAACAGAAAGTATCTTTTCTGATATCGTTTTGATTGATTGTGATGTCGAATTCATCAGCTTCGGGAAAAACAGCCACTGTAGCTGCCGAGGTGTGAACGCGCCCCTGTGTTTCTGTCTGAGGAACCCGCTGAACACGATGAACTCCTGATTCAAATTTCAGAACACCATAAACTCCGTCGCCTACCACTTTGAATATCATTTCTTTATATCCACCAACAGTTCCTTCGGTAAAACTATTTACTTCAATTTTCCAACGTTTTGTCTCGCAATATTTTGTGTACATTCTGAATAAATCACCGGCAAAGATAGACGCCTCATCACCACCTGTACCTGCACGAATTTCGACCATTGCATTTTTAGCATCCTGCGGATCTTTAGGCAACAGCAAAACTTTAATTTCCTGCTCCAGTTCGTCCTGACGCTTAATAGACAAATCCATTTCTGATTTTGCCATTTCGCGCATTTCCTCATCTTTCTCGTTTGCCAGAATATTTCTTGCTTCTTCGATGTTTGCCAGTACGTTTTTATATTCTTTATAAGCACTTACAATCGGTTCCATAGCTTTATATTCTTTATTTAAAGACACAAAGCGTTTCATATCTGCTACAACTTCTGGATTGGTCAATTGTTCGCCGATTTCAACAAATTTTGATTGTACCCCTTCCAATTTCTGCAAAATAATATTTTCTGCCATATATCACTCCTTATTATATTAATATTCAAATTTTTTATCTTTATACTTTATGGTTAACTTTTTAGCTGAGGAACTTTCGCAATGGCCAATAATCTTAGCTTCAATATTAAATCTCTCAGCTATTTTAATAAGTTCAGCTGCAGTTTTTTTGTCAGTGTATATTTCCAAACGGTGTCCCATATTAAATACGGAAAACATTTCTTTCAGATTTGCATTTGATGTTTCCTGAATCATTTCAAAAACCGGAGGCAAATCAAAAAGATTATCCTTTATGACATGTACATTTTTGGCAAAATGAAGTACTTTGGTTTGTCCGCCACCCGTACAGTGGATAATTCCATGAATACTTTTCCTGTGTCTGCAAACAATTTCTTTCATCAGTGGTGCATAGGTTCTGGTTGGAGATAAAACCATTTTACCAACATTTATGGGTGAAGCTTTATAAGGATCTGTAATTGTGTATTTTCCAGAATAAACAAATTTTTTAGGAATATTTGCATCAAATGTTTCAGGATATTTTTCTGAATAAGTCTTTAAAAAAACTTCATGACGTGCAAAAGTAAGCCCGTTGCTGCCTATTCCACTGTTATATTCGCTCTCATATGTAGTCTGTCCGAATGAAGCAAATCCTACAATAACATCATCGCTCTGAATATTATTTTCTATGACTTCGTCTTTTGAAATATTGGCAAATACGGTTGAATCGACAATGATGGTTTTAACCAAATCGCCAACATCAGCTGTTTCTCCGCCTGCTAAACAGGATTCAATACCGTATTTTCCCAAATCATTTAATACATCATTAAAGCCATTAATAATGGCAGCAATCACCTCACCCGAAATCAGGTGCTTATTCCTGCCTATAGTTGATGAAACCAGAAATGGTCCTGTGGAGCCAACGCACAATAAGTCATCAATATTCATGATCAGGGCATCCTGGGCTATCCCTCTCCAAACTGAAGCATCTCCTGTTTCTTTCCAGTAGATATATGCCAGAGCCGATTTGGTTCCGGCACCATCAGCATGCATAATCACAGCTTTTTTTTCATCATTTGACAAAAAATCAGGTAATATTTTACAAAAAGCATTGGAAAAGAGTCCTTTGTCCATATTTTTTATTGCCGCATGAACATCTTCTTTTTGCGAGCTAACTCCTCTGATATCGTATTTTCCTTTATTCATTAACTTTTATATATAAAAAAAACGTTCCGGTTTATAACCCGGAACGTTTACATTATTTCACAAAACTTACTCGTTTTCCTGATTTTCGTTGTTTTGCTGATCTTCAGACGGTGGAGTAGGAAGATTTCCGGGCAAAGTTGTATTTGCTTTCTTCGAAACATAATCTTCACGTAAAACTCTGAATTCAGTACGACGGTTGAACTGGTGGCAAACTTCCTGTTCTTCTACCGTTGACAATGATTTGATGAATTTTTCATTTAAAATCTGGCCTTCCTGTAAGAAACCCGGATAACGTTCAGTCATCTTTTTGTCCACTTTCTTTGGATTTGATTCGCCATAACCTTTTGCTATCAAACGGTCAGACTCAATACCCTTTTCTATCAAATAGTTTACAACTGATTGGGCACGTTTTTGTGACAGTTCAAGGTTTGATTTATCGTCACCACGGAAGTCAGTATTAGAGCCTAACTCAATTACAATATTGGGGTTATTATTAAGTGTTTCAACAAGTTTATCTAAAGATACCATGGATTCCGGACGCAAATCCCACTTATTTAAATCGTACTCAATATTGGGTAATTCAATAGGATCTTTGATGCTTTCCAAACAAATATCTACACTGAATTCTTTATTTTCTTCCAGTCCTTTAGTAGATTCTCCTGCATTTCCATTTAGGAATTTTTCTTTTGAAGCCAAAACTTGATAGTCTGTGCCGGCATTTAAATTGAATTTATATGAACCGTCTGCTTCGCTGACTCCTTCAACGGTCGTTCCGTCGCTACCTTTAAGAGTTAATTTTGCTCCGACAATTATTTCATCAGATTTACAATCTTTTATGAAACCTTTGAGAGTAAATTGCAGAGGAGGTGAATAGAACTGGTAAATATCATCACCACCTTTTCCGCCTTTTCTGCTTGATGCTAAATATCCACGTTCAGCTTCGCCCTCGAACATAATTCCAAAATCATCAGAATTTGAATTAATGGGATATTTCAGGTTTACCACTTTGTATTTACCTGCTTTTGAATCAGGTGTAGCTTCAAAAATATCCAGACCACCCATTCCT
>CAZDUU010000399.1:0-2970 GCA_964508675.1 uncultured Bacteroidales bacterium
AGTACCGTTAATGTAGATTTTGGCCTAAGTTGCGGAAATTTTGATATTGGTGTTAATGAAATTTCACTTATGAATGGGTTCTTTCCGGGGGACCAGAATATGATTTTACCTCATGTTGGGTTATATAATAATCTGTGCGATTATTCACATCAGGGAGAAGTCATAATGGTATTAAGTCCCCTGCTAACTTATGATGGAACCTATACTAATGTTCCTAATCCAACAAATATTATTCATGCTACTACTGGTGATACTTTAAAATGGGATGTCAGTGATATAAATAATATCGGAACTTTTAGTTATTGGGATTATGCCGTAAATGTCACAACATCAACAAATGCTCAGATTGGCGACACTGCCTGCATCACTATGATTGTCCTCCCTGAAGCCGGAGATGCTAATCCGATGAACAATCATTACACTCGTTGTCTTGCTATAGGCAATTCCTATGACCCAAATGAAAAAAGTGTTGACCCAAAAGGGATAGGCACTTTGGGAGAAATTGCTCCTTCAACAGAAAAGCTTACATATACCATTCGCTTCCAAAACACAGGAAATGCAACTGCCCATAATATTTATATACTCGACACGCTTGATAATAACCTTGATATCTCAAGTTTAAATATCGTTTCTAAAAGTCATAATATGCAGATATACCAGCTTCCGGGAAATGTTTTGAAATTTATTTTTGCTGATATTATGCTTCCTGATAGTAATTCCAACAGTAACCAAAGTCATGGCTATGTAACCTATAGCATTGCTCCAAAACAAGGATTATCCAATGGTAGCCAAATAGCTAATTCAGCAAACATTTATTTCGACTATAATGTTCCAATACAGACAAACACTACCATTAATACAATTAATGATCAATTAGGTATTCACTCAAATCAATTGATTGTAAAAGCAAATGTTTTTCCAAATCCCGCCAGCACATACACAGAAATTGAACTTTATATACTTAAAGAACAACAAAGCACCATTGTTCTATGCGACATTTTTGGCAGAGAAATATCAAACTTTGAACAAATTTTTGAAAAAGGTAAAAACAACATTAGAATTTCTATTTCAAATCTTAGTCGCGGGATATATTTTGTTCAGGTTAGAGGAAGAAATGCAGAAAATCAAAACTTTCGTTTTATAAAAGAATAAAGTTATTCAACACTGAAGTTTAAAGACTGTTCAACAGGGTGGCTTTTTAATTATCAATTAACATTAAAAAAGTTTAACGTCAAAAAGTTAAATAAAACAGAGAAGTAACTCAAGTGAGTTAAAAAGTCTTTGTTCTTTACTAAATAATTATGTAGGTTTGCCAAAACAAACTTAAAATTATGCAATACGATCTTATAGTTATAGGCAGTGGTCCGGGCGGATATGTTGCTGCCATCAGAGCTTCGCAATTAGGAATGAAAACAGCCGTAGTGGAAAAATCGGAAGTAGGCGGTATTTGTCTCAACTGGGGCTGCATTCCAACCAAAGCATTATTAAAAAGTGCACAGGTATATCACTATGCTAAACATGCAGAAGAATACGGGATACAGGTTAACGATGCACGTCCCGATTTTCAGAAAGTAGTTGCACGTAGCCGTGGAGTTGCCGATGCTATGAGCAAAGGAATCCAGTTTTTATTCAAAAAAAATAAAATAGACATCATCCCCGGATTTGGTAAATTGGTAAATAATCAGACTGTACTGGTAAAAAAGGCAGATGGAAGTACCGAAGAACACACTGCCAATCACATAATACTTGCAACCGGTGCACGCTCGAAAGAATTGCCCCACATGAAACAAGATGGTAAAAAAATAATCGGATACAGAGAAGCACTTACCATGCCTTATCTGCCAAAATCAATGGTGGTGGTTGGTTCGGGAGCTATAGGCTCTGAATTTGCTTATTTCTACAATGCTATGGGAACCAAAGTTACCATCGTAGAATTTTTGCCAAACATTATCCCATTGGAAGATGAAGAAGTGAGCAAAAATCTTGCACGTTCATTCAAAAAAGAAGGTATTGAAATTATTACTGAAGGCAATGTTACCGCAGTTGACACAACAGGAAGCTACTGCCAGGTAACTGTAGAAACCAAACTGGGAACAAAGACCATTGAAGCCGAAGTTGTATTATCAGCAGTAGGTGTAACTCCCAACCTTGAAAACATCGGTATTGAAGAAGTGGGAATTGAACTGGAAAAAGGTAAAATCAAAGTCAGTGATTTTTACGAAACCAATATCAAAGGTGTTTATGCTATCGGTGATATTGTTCATGGTCCGGCATTGGCTCACGTTGCTTCAGCAGAAGGTATTTGCTGCGTTGAGCATATTGCAGGCAAAAATCCTGTTCCTGTGAATTATAAGAATATCCCAAGTTGTGTATATACAAATCCCGAAGTAGCCTCAGTCGGAATGACCGAAAAGCAGGCCATTGAACAGGGTTATGAAATCAAGGTTGGAAAATTCCCCTACTCTGCATCGGGAAAAGCAAAAGCAGCCGGAAACAGCGACGGATTTGTAAAACTCATTTTCGACGCTAAATATGGTGAATTGTTGGGTGCTCACCTCATAGGGTTGAACGTTACAGAAATGATAGCCGAGCTGGTCGTTTCGAAAACGCTTGAGACAACGGGTCATGAACTGATAAAGTCCATTCACCCGCACCCCACTATGAGCGAAGCTATTATGGAAGCTGCAGCTGCTGCCTATGGAGAAGTAATTCATTTATAAGGGAAAGAAGAAGTTTGAGTTTACGAGTGTGAAGTAGGATTTATGAAGGTTTATTAACCGCTAAGAACACAAAAGTTCTTACTTCTGTATTCTTACTTGTTAAATCATAAATCTTACTTTCAACTTTCCCCTTTACAAACTTTCAACTTTTTTCTTTCACGTTTCCAAATAATTCTTTTAAATTTGCAATCTATTTAAAACTATGGCAGCGAACGATTCCACACCTTTAATGAAGCAATACAACAGCTTC
>CAZDUU010000400.1:0-2970 GCA_964508675.1 uncultured Bacteroidales bacterium
GTTTTCATTGCAGGGAGGTCTTTATGCGGTATTCCATTACAAAGGACTTAGCTCTGACAGCAGTATTTTTCAATATATTTTTGGAACATGGCTTCCTTACTCTGACTACGTTTTGGACAACAGACCTCACTTTGAAATCTTAGGAGAAAAATATAAAAACAACGACCCCGATTCAGAAGAAGAAATCTGGATCCCGATAAAACCAAAATAAAATTAGACTATGGACTATATTTTTGAATTACCTTTTCAGGTTCGCGATTACGAATGCGATTTACAGGGAATTGTAAATAATGCCGTTTACCAGAGCTATCTGGAACATACGCGTCACGAGTTTTTGAAGCACATTGGCCTTAACTTTACACAGATGCATAACGAAGGTATTGATGCTTTAGTCGTTCGTATTGAGATTGATTATAAATTTCCCCTGAAAAGCGGTGATGAGTTTGTTTGCAAAGTAAGTGTTGCCCGTGAAGGCAATCTGAAATTTATTTTCTACCAGGATATTTATCGCTTACCTGACATGAAACCCATTGTTAAAGGAAAAGTAATAGCTGCATCCATCAATGTTCAGACAGGACGTCCTGTAGCTCCGCCGCAATTAGTAGAGGCTTTTGACAGGTTTTTGGTGAAATAAGATTTAAATTTTCAAGATTCTCTTTAAGTAGTAATAGCTCCTTACATATAATCTTTGTACACTTCATAAACTTCCTCTTTACAAAGGTTATTATCTAAATAAATTAAATGGTCATAATCATAAAACATGAGATTAAACACAGCATCTTCATCTAAGCTAAAAATAAGTCTTGCTTTATCTGATTTACCATCTGTAAAGACCGCTATCTGATAAAATGTTGGAATATCTTCATTCTTTTTCACATTCAATGCATTATAAAACATTTGCTTATAGCTATATTTAATAGACAAATCAATATGATGGAAGTGAAAATTTGCTTTATCGTCAATAATTTGTTGAACAGTATAACTTGATAAAAATCTTAAAAAATCGAAAAGATTAGAATAGTCTTCAGATGTTACTTTATTATTATTAAAACAGCATCTTTTCTTTTTAAGTGATATATGTTCAAAATTAAATTTTAGTTTTGATTGGTATAAAGATAAATTTTTATCAGTTTTATATACCCTTTCATTTTCTTTATCTATTGAAGCATTTACAAATCTCATTATCATAAATCTTTTGCAAGCAAATCTTTATAATAATTTTTTGCAAAATTCATATCAATTTTAGAAGTGCTTGATTGACTCTTATCGTAGCCTAATCTAGCTTTCCTCCATGGTTCTTCAGCATGGGTCATAATTTCTAATTCAAAAGCACTTTTTATTCCATAATGGTCAATAACTTGACGAAGATAAATCCCTTGCTTTTCAGATAAATTTAAATCTTTTAATTTCTTTTCAATATCAATATTATTTTCAGAAATAATAAATGAACTACCTATACCTTTATATTTATCATATACAGAACGATAAACAGGACCATGTATCCAAGCTTCAGGTTCTTCATTATATAAATCCCCATCAAAATAAACAAGATGCCATGCTTGAACATAATACAGCAACTTTTGCAATTTCAGATGCGTTAATGGATCTCCTACATTTTGAAAAAAATCAGCAAGATATTCTGCTATTTCAATTGGACTAACATTAAGCCTTTCAGACATAAATAAAAAGTTTATTTATCCTAACAATAAAGAACATTTACAAAGGTAGGTTTTTTTTCAAAAATCAGCAAATATTCGTTAAAAAATTTAAGAAAGGAAATATTTTGTACTGTAGGTCTTATTCTACTCTAATCAAAAAAGCCGCTTTTTAGCGGCTTTTTTGCAAATGAAGTTCAATACAATAACAAACTAATTATTTTTATTCACTACCTCGTCATATTCGAGCTCAAAGCGGAGTTTATGTTTTGATTCTTCCTGTGCAAGGGTTTCGAAAAGTGACTTCAGTAAAGGATCATCTACTTTTGCAGCAAGATTCATGTAAAGCTTAAAAGCTGCTTTTTCTTTTTTCATAGCAAGAATAAGCGCAGCCTGATAAGTCAGACCTACTGTTTCGCTCACATCAACCAGGTAATCTTCAATTTTCAGGTCTTGAATATGTTTTTCCATCATTTTAAACTGGCCGCTACTCTGTATATTGAGCAAACGTTTTTTGTGTCCGCGTTCTTCAGCTGCAAACGAAGTAAAAACATCTCTCATTTGCGGAGTCGGAGCTTCTTTTGAAAGGCGTTCGTATAAATCGACACTCTCCTGCTCCCGGTTAATGGCGAAGTTTAAAATGTCGTCGGTTGAATTAAATGCGTTTATCATAGTCGTATTATTTTTATCATGTTTATATTTAAGATAATTAGCATAACAACAATTCATAAACCCTGCAACAGCTTATCAATTCCTTTGGCAGCTTTATGTCCGTCGGCAATAGCGCTGATAGCATCGGCTGTTGCATTAACGGAGTCACCACCGGCATAAAGTTTCGGAATGGACGACTGCATATTTTCATCAACTACAATTCTTCCCTTCTTGATATTCAGCTTTTCGAGCCATTCGGTTCCAAGGAATTCAAATGCACCTTCCTGACCAATAGCACCAATAACTGAAGATATTTCTATAACAGTTTCACTGCCTTCGATGGGTTCAGGTTTCGGGCGTCCGCCTTTTTCATGAGAAACCATCTTCGCTTTCAGGTATTCGATTCCGGTTACCACATTGTTTGCATCGACAATAACTTTAGTGGGAATTGCCTGAGTGATAATGTGAATACCTTCCTGTTCGCAACCTTCGATTTCTTCAGGATCTGAAGGCATATCTTCGATACGACGACGGTAGAGAATGGAAACTTCAGCACCTAAACGACGGCTGACACGTGCAGCATCCATAGCCACATTACCACCACCGATAACCACTACTTTATTTCCTACTTCGGGTCTCTTACCTTCGTTTACTTCGCGCAGGA
>CAZDUU010000401.1:0-2969 GCA_964508675.1 uncultured Bacteroidales bacterium
CGAGTTGTTCAACACCGGAAGTAGCCAGATCGTAATCCTGAGCACTCACAACCAGGTGATTTGGATTAATCTGCAATCGAACTAAATTGGTTGCCGGATTTGAGAAAATGCTGACACGTTTGATACTGTTCATTAATTCAACTCTGTCAACAGTGAGTTTATTGGGATTTTCTTTTGGTATAACTGAGTTATAAGCAGGATAAACACCTTCTATCAAACGACAAATCAAATTACTGTTGTCTGAGAAAGCAAAAAAAGCATTTTGTTTGTCAAATGAAATCTGAACGCTTTCAGCAGCCTTATCTACCATATTTTTAAGCAGATTAGCTGACTTCTGGCTTAAAATAAATGATTCGGTAAAATCAACTTTAACATCGAAGCGTTTGTAACGGACTAATTTATGAGCATCAGTTGCTACAAAACAAAATTCGTCAGGTAAGATGTCGAAGCAAATACCATTCATAATAGGACGCAAAGGGTCATTTGCAACAGCAAAAATAGATTTTTGAATTCCGGATTGCAGTGCTTCACCAGAAATAGCAAACTTGTGGGCATCCTTTTGTAATGTAGGGAACTGAGGAAAATCCTCAGCATTATATCCGGCTAAAGAAAATTTTCCATTTTGAGTTACAATTTCAACAATCAGGTTTTCTGAGTTGATATTGAACGTAATAGGCTGTTCGCCGAACTCTTTTAATATTTCTAATATTTTTTTTGCATCAATACATATACTTCCACTTCCTTCCACATTATTAAGTGTAAGTTGGGTGGAAACAGTATTTGCAGTGTCAGTTGCGGTTAAACGTAATTCATTGTCTTTTATGTCGAATAAAAAGTTACCTAATATAGGAAGCGTACTTTTTGAAGGAACTACTTTATTAAGTTGTTGTAAATGTGAATACAATTCTGTACTTGAAACTATAAATGTCAACATAGCTTTGTCCTTTTAATTATTATCTGCAAATGTAGGAAAAGGTTTTATTTTTTCTCAGGCTAAAAGAATAAATTTTCAACATTATCATCAATTTATTAACTTTTTAGCTAAGAATTAACTTTACTTGTTAGCAATAATTCCGCTTAGTTTTTCAAAAAATTCTTTATATTTTTTATCCATTTCTGCTCGCAGAGCATTGAAATGTTTTTTAGTTCCATCTTTTTTGCGCCCGCTTGGTGCAGCATTTATTTTTTCATAAAGTTCATTATGAAAATCAACAACTTCTTCGAGTAAAGCACTTACTTTCTTTTCAACTTTATCACCATGAAAACCTAATGCCAAAAATGAATCACTAATTACTTCATTGGTTAAGAAATCAATATCTTTTTTAAGATTACGAATATTTGCCATAATATTAATTATTTTTGTGCAAAAGTAATAAGGCTGACTATAATTTCCAAATGATGTGAAAATGATTTTCTTTTTTCTGTTTTTAATCGCAGTAGAGGTATTATTTACCATTGTGTTCAAAAAATACTTTCTAAAAAATGTAAAAATCAAATTTTTAAAGTTATTTTTATTCTGTACTATTCCATTATGGCTTGCTTTTTTATTGGGTGTTTTTGTTCTTTATATTTATAACTTTGACTTACAATATTACCGGTATTCATGGATATTTTACATATTAACCACCTACTTTCTTTTTCTTATTCCAAAAATTTTCTTCACTGCGCTATGTGTTCCTTTCATTTTAATATCCTTTGCAGCAAGGAATTTCAGCATTCACAAGTGGATTAAGTTTTTTTCATTTACACTAAGCTTGCTGGTTTTTATAATTATGCTTTATGGGATTATTATTGGAAAAAATAAAATTGCCATTTCAAAAATTGAGTTGAAAGTAGAAAATCTGCCCAAAGAATTTGACGGATTTAAAATTGTTCAGCTTTCAGACATACATATAGGTAGCTTTTGGGGAAATCCTGCATTTATGCAAAAAGTAGCTGACTCGTGCAATGCCCAGAAACCTGATATTATTGCCTTTACAGGAGATATTGTAAATCAGTATTCGGATGAACTTACCGGGATGAGCAAACCTTTATCAGATTTACAAGCGACATTTGGTAAATACGCGGTGCTTGGCAATCATGATTTTGGCGACTATACTCTTTGGAAACACCCGTCTGAAAAAGATAAAAATCTGAACGATTTAATTCAGCACATAGAAAGCAGTGGATTTAAATATCTAAGGAATAGACATGAATATATTCATAAAGGGAATGATTCAATTGCAATAATTGGTGTTGATAATTGGGGGGTAAAACCTTTTAAACAATATGGTGATTTGAAAAAAGCTGAAGAAGGTTTATATAAAGATAATTTTTCTATCATTCTTAGTCATGATCCGACACACTGGGATGAACAAATTAAGGAAAGCAACCAAAATTCACTTACACTTTCAGGACATACCCATGCTTTTCAGGTTGGTTTTGACTTTGGAAACATAAAATGGAGTCCAGTGGTCTGGAGGTATAAGAAATGGTGGGGATTATATTCAGAAAAAAATAATTACCTTTACGTTAGCAGAGGAATAGGCACTATTGGTTTTATGGGAAGAATAGGCATGTATCCCGAAATTGTAGTTATAACTCTGAGATGTAAATGACAGACCTTTGGCATATAATATGGTCCGGATGGCGAATACTATTAATAACATTAATCGTTATAAGCATCATTATTCTGGTCATTCAGCGACGTGATCCTGTTAAGACCATTGCATGGATTGCTGTTATATTACTGATTCCAATTGCAGGGCTGGTATTATTTTTCTTCTTCGGACGCTGATACAGACGAAAAAAAATATTTTTCAGAAAAGAGTTAACTGATTTCAGACAGATTGAGAAATATGTATCCTGGCAAAACAAACATCTGATACATAATTTATTTCAAAATGATCCTGCATTGGTTGATAAGGCAGGTGCTGTTAAACTATTGTTAAATAAAATTAAAACCAAGCTAACATGGAATAATGAAATAA
>CAZDUU010000402.1:0-2955 GCA_964508675.1 uncultured Bacteroidales bacterium
GGGAATTGCGTCCCGAGTCAAAGAAAGAACTGAACAAGCTCATTGATATTTTACATGCAAATCCGAATATTACCATAGAACTTGCTTCACATACCGATATGATAGGCGACTCGCTAAGTAATATCATATTGTCGCAACGCCGCGCACAATCTGTTATCGATTATCTGATAGAAAAAGGTATCCCTAAAGACCGCTTAACAGCAAAAGGTTATGGAAAGAATGTTCCTAAAACGATTACTCCACGCCTGGCAGTAACCACAAGCATTCCCGAAGGAACCGTACTGTCAGAAAATTATATAAATAACTTATCAACCCAGGAACAAAAAGATTTGGCTAATCAATTAAACAGACGGACGGAGTTTAAAGTTACTTCAACGAATTATATTCCCGATATTGAAGATGATGAATAGTGCTAAACGCTGGTTTTAGCACATTTTTCGCAAAGTCCGTATATGTATAATGAGTGAAATGACGGTGTGAATTTATGGAATTCAGCTGATGAACCTATAATATCATGAAGTCGTGGATTGCAAAACTCAACAATAGAACCGCAACGGATACAAATCAGGTGGTCGTGCTGTTTTGCACCAAAGGCTTTTTCGAACTGCGACAGATTTTTGCCAAACTGATGCCTGATAACGAGGTTACAATCAAGTAATAGCTCAATAGTATTGTATAACGTCGCGCGACTAATGGAATAACCTTTATTTTTCATGTAGATATAAAGGCTTTCAATATCGAAATGAGAAGGCTGTAAATATATTTCGTCAAGAATGGCGTAACGTTCCGGAGTTTTGCGATGTCCTTTGCGTTCAAGATAGTTGGTGAATAGCTCTTTTACCGTACTTCGTATATCATCGTTTGACATAATCCAAATTTTTGGTAAAGATATGCATTATTTTTATCAATTCTAAATAAACAGATTTAAAAAATCAAAAAAATCCAATATAAAAAGAAGAACATAAAAAAAGCGGGCATTGCCCGCTTTTAAGATATTTATTTTTGCTTTATTTTACTTCGAAAGTGTCGCCACTGTTAATTAAATCATTTACACACTGAATCTTGCTTGTTTTTTTAGCTTCTGTGATTTGCATTTCTACTAAATCGTCGTATGTAGGATACATAGCTGAACGAATAACGCCCATAGCAACAGGGAAGTGAGGTGGAGCCATTTTTGCAAGCATCAGGTGAATGCCGGGATCTTGCTGGTATTGGTCGTGAACCAGAAGATTATCTTCGGTTATACCATTTTCACCAAGTTTTACAACTTCTAGACGTGTGCCGTTTAAACGGATACCTTTATCTCTGTTTGCTCCGAATACCATCGGTTCACCATTTTTAAGAATAATCTGGTTTTCGTCTTTGTATTCTTTTGATGTGATCTGGGCATGAACCTTATCGTTGAAAATAACGCAGTTCTGTAAAACTTCAATGATAGAAGTTCCGTCGTGTTTTGCAGCTTCAAACATAACTTCAGTCATAAGCTTTACGTTATTGTCAGGAATGCGCGCAAAGAAAGTCCCCTGAGCACCCATAACCAGTTCACCGGTATTGAAAGGATGTTCAATAGTTCCATAGGGTGAAGTCTTCGTGATGGAACCCATAGGTGTAGTCGGTGAATATTGACCTTTGGTTAAGCCGTAAATCATGTTATTGAACAGAATTACATTTAAGTCAACATTACGACGGATAAGGTGAATAAAATGATTACCACCGATAGCCATGGAGTCACCGTCACCGGTAGCTACCCAAACGCTAAGGCTTGGATTTGCAACTTTAACACCTGTTGCTATGGCATGAGCACGTCCGTGAATACCATGAAAACCGTAAGTGTTTACATAGTATGGAAAACGTGATGAGCAACCGATACCGGAAACAATCGTGAAATTTTCTTTTTTATATCCGATTTTTGGGAATACATTTTCAACTGCAGCTAGAATGGCATGAGCTCCGCAGCCCGGGCACCATTTAACCGGTAATCCGCTTACAAAATCTTCTTTGGTGAGTTCAACATTTGAACGTTCAATACTATTTATAATAGGTGACATAGTTTACTCCTCCATTAATTTGTAATATTTTTCTTTTAATTCATCAATAAAGAAAGGCAATGACTGTACTTTATTTGCCTGATGGTAGTTGAATTGTGGCATGGTTACTCTTAAATAGCTTACAAACTGTCCGCTGTTTAATTCACAAACAATAATTTTTTTGAATTTTGAAAAAATGGCTTCTGTGTTCTTTGGCAATGGCATGATGTAATTGAAGTGTGCATGACTTACTTTTTTGCCTTCTTTTTGCATTTCAATAACAGATTCACGCATAACACCCTTTGTTCCACCCCAACTAACGACTAAAAGATCTCCTTCTTTATCACCAAATACTTCCTGTTCCGGGATGAAGTTTGCAATACGTTGTACTTTTTCGGCACGAAGTTTTACCATTAATTCATGATTGTCAGGATCGGTTGACACAACACCGGTTATGTTTTCTTTTTCCAGACCACCGATTCTGTGACGTAAGCCTTCAGTTCCGGGAACGGCCCAGTAACGAGCCAATGTTTCGGTATTGCGTTCGTAGGGTTGATATTTTGTGTTTGGTTTTGCCAAAGGAGGTTTTATAGAAGGCATTTTATTTACATCAGGAATTCTGAACAATTCAGAACCATTCCCTAAAGAGCCGTCAGTGAGTAAAACACATGGGGTCATATGTTCAACACTGAGTTTTGCTGCCATGAATGCTGAATAGAAGCAGTCAGTTGGAGAATCGGCTGCAATAACAATCATAGGTGCTTCGCCGTTTCTGCCGTATAAAGCCTGTAGTAAGTCAGCTTGTTCTGATTTTGTGGGGAGACCTGTTGACGGACCACCGCGTTGTACGTTCACAATTACTAAAGGAAGTTCAGTGATTACAGCAAGTCCCATTGCTTCACTTTTCAGTGATAAACCAGGGCCTGAT
>CAZDUU010000403.1:0-2949 GCA_964508675.1 uncultured Bacteroidales bacterium
TAAGAACATAATTGGTTTGCTTTCTATCGCGGTATGTAGCGATTTGGTAATAGGAGGCCCCATACCATTGATTACTGTTTAAGGTTAGATTTTCAAGCTCTTTAATAGGGAGAGAGTCTGATTTATCAATGAGTTCAAAAACTTTGACTTCTTCATCCTGTATGTTTTTTCGTTTTAGGATGAATCCGTAATACTTGTATTTTCCCCCTTTTAAACGGATATTATAAGTAAGAATCCTGACCAGACTATCATCAGAAATTATTTTTCCAACTTTGGTCAAAGAATCAAAAGGGAAATAAAAAGCCCCCTCAATATGTAAAATCTGTGAAAATTCTTTGCTGATAGAATCTGCATAAGCTTGTTTTTTTTCATCAGGGAGCAGGTAACGTACTTCATTTCGATGGTAAAGACTATCAAACCATAATTTCATTTTCAGTTCGCTATCATAAAGTGCCCTGTTATACTGAGTAAAGGCAAAAGCGTTTAAAGATAAAAGCAGTACAGAAAAGATAAATTTCATGCTGCAAGGTAATGAATTTTAATCTTCCATGCTATGCAAAAGTTGTGCATTATAATTATCTCTTAAAAGTGCATAACCAACCTGCTTTACTTTTGTTGCTCCAAAAATATGCTTTGTTTCATTAGCAGTAATTCCAAAATGTAACGTTTTGAAATTTTCTTTTAAAGCATGCTGGACGATAAGATAGAGCGACTTTTTGTAAATATTTAACAGATGTGCATCTTTTCCGAACAATACAGCCGAATATACATCTCCCTTTTTGTAGCAAATGCCCATACTTAGTGGTTTAGAATTGTTCTTATAATAGATTCTTACAACCTCCCAATTATTTGACTCATTTGCATTTGTTAAGAACGAAAAAGGAATATCGAATGTATTGACAGATAATTTATTCCGCTTTGTCTGAAGATATAGCTGATAGCAATAACAAAGCTCTTCTCTGTTGCATTTGTCCGTTTTAATGTAATAATCTTCTGATTCCGGTAGTACTTCTCTCCTTAAATTGTGGCGTTGTTTTTTATTAAGAGAGGCAAAGTATTCTTCTGGGCTTTGGTTCTTAGAAAAGATAATATTGTTTTCAGGCATTTCGATTTTTGCAAGTCCAAGCTCATCAAATTTATTTATTAGTTCAGTATTTTCAGGGTTAAACTCGCGGAATAAAACCATATTTGTATTGTATTCGTCATGCAGTTTCCAGACGGTGTCGATAAATAATTTGAATGCATTTTTCCATGACGGATTATTTTGATTTATATAAAGGTGTTCACCATTTGAAAGCAGGCTGCCCATAATTAATGATTTCGAAGTCATATAGTATTTATCCTGATTTCTTTGTTCTTCTATTTTAACAGAGACATTTTCTTTTGAAAGCATATCGTCTTTAGTCAGTGCAACTGTGAGAAAAGTAGCTAAAACAATTTCTTCGTTTTGCTTTATAATGATGTAAATAAAATTCCAATTATTTTCTTTCTCCTTATTATTGGAATAGGTTTTTTCAAGTGTTTTTAAAAAGTCTGAAGAAAATGCCCCTTTTTCAATGAAGAAAGAATCCCATTCATTAAACGGAACATTCTTGATAGATTTATATACATATATATTTAAATCAGAGTTTTTTACGGAAACAGAATCTTTTTCAATCAGATGTTCAAGATTGATATATTTTTTAAATGCCCTTACAATATCTTTTATATTTCGGTTTTCTTCTTTTAAGGCAAGTGGAAAGTGTTTTTTGATGGCGTTTACTAAACCTTCGATATCCTCGAATTGTAAATGATTGGTCAACGTAAAGCGGACACCGGTGCATGATTCCGGTACAGCAGGATAAATACCCAGGTTTGTATAGTAACCATCGTCCATTAAACGTTTAACCATATTATAGCCCATGGAAGCGGTTCCCACGCCAACAAAAAAAATCGGGCTATGAGCCGAAGAAATTAGTGGTAGATTATTTTTAATAAGGAGGTCTCTGCAAAATTCAATTCTGTCTTTCAATTTGTTCTGAAGGTCATATATTTCATCAGATAAATGTATTTTACTGGAAGCAATGGCTGCTCCTAAAGTCGCCGGTTCTATAGGGCCGGCATACGTGTATGATCCGCCCCACGATACAACTTTATCATACATTTCTTTGTTTTTGAATATAAAAGCACCGCCTGAGGCACCATAGGCTTTTACTAATGAGGCAACCAAAACAATCCTTTCACTTAATTCAATATGTGATAAGGCAAAGCCACTTCCATTTTTTCCCGCCCAGCTTGTTCCATGTGCATCATCAATATATAAATGTAATTGTTTGTATTTTAATTGAAGTTCTTTTAATTTTTCATAGTCAGGAGAATCACCAAACATAGAATAAACCCCATCAAAAACATACCAAATATTTAGATATTTATTTCTGTTATTTATAATTTTTTGATCAAGGTCTATCATGTTGTTATGTCTGAGGATTGTAACTTCGGTCCCATAATACTTTAATTTATAGATTGCCTCTTGCATACTTACATGGGCTTGTTGATCCATAATAATTAAATCTTCGGGGCCGAAAATAATGGGCATAACATTGATATGTCCCTGACTTACTTTTGGATAAATAATAACATTTCCCTTAAATATTTTAGTTAAATTTTCTTCTAAATCTTTATATAAACCGCAAGCAACATAAGTTCTTGAAGAGACGAATTGAATACCAAAATCATCAATTGCTTTTTTAGCTTCGTTAATTAATCTTTTATCCAGCTCTAATCCGAGATAACCACATGATCCAAAGTGGAAGTAATCTTTATTGTTAAAATTGATTATTCTACCGTTAAGTTTTAATTCATTTACATACTGACGAACAATATTCAATTCTTTGCTTTTACGACTAATTTCATTAACTGCGTTAATCATTGAATGATAGGCACTTGTTTTCATAAAATTATATTTTTATT
>CAZDUU010000404.1:0-2949 GCA_964508675.1 uncultured Bacteroidales bacterium
TGGGAGCTTTAGTCGGCGGTGTGTATGCTACGGGCAAAATGAATGAGTTTTTGCAATGGGTTCATACCCTCGACAGACGCGATATTTTTCGCTTGATCGATTTTTCGTTCAGCGGACAGGGATTAGTGAAAGGCGATAAAGTAATTCATGCCTTAAAAGAAATTATTCCTGATACAAACATCGAAGACCTGAAAATTAAATATACCGCCACTGCATTTGATCTTGCAAAAGACAAAGAAGTTGTATTTAATAACGGAAGCCTGTTTGAAGCCATCAGAGCATCCATATCCATTCCAACGGTCTTTACACCTGTAATCTCTGGCGACTCGGTTCTGGTTGACGGAGGTATTGTTAATAATATACCGATTAGCAATGCCATAAGAACAAAAAATGATCTGCTGATTGCTGTTTATGTAAATGCCGATATCCCTTTGGATAAACCCGAAACTCCAGAAGAAGATAGTGTAAAAAGACATGATTCGTACACAAAAAAAATTATTGGTTTTAAAAATAACTTAGCAGACAACAACTCGCGCGACCATACCAAAAAATTCAATTATTTCAATCTTATTAACAATACCATTATTTCACTGATGAATAACCTGGCAATGGCCACATTAAAGACCAATCCTCCTGATATATTAATTGAAATTTCACGCAAATCATGTGGTACTTACGACTTTTATAAAATTGAAGAATTAATTGAAATTGGAAGACATTCGGCAAAAAAGAAGTTAGATTCAATTTGAATTAATTAACTACTATTCACTAAAATTCATCTAATATCTACATTGAAAAAGATCTTTAGCAAAGTTATCGATTTACATACATCCTAATAAATCTTAAAATATATATTTTCATTTTTATATATCTATATATTTGAATATATTTGTATCTGTAATTAAAAAATTAATGCGTTATGAACATGCTTATCGAAAATCAGAGTAAATACAATTACGAAGAAACAGAGAAAAAATTTATTGAAGCTATAGAAAAGAATAATTGGAATTTGATTAGCACTCTAAACTTCAAAGAAACCATGTTGAAATTCGGCAAAGAAATAAAGCCGGCAAAAGTTTTTGAAATCTGCAGACCTGAACATGCATACAAAATTTTAAAGGAAAATAATGAGCGCATTGTCTCATCCCTCATGCCATGCAGAATTTCGATCTATGAAAAAAATGACGGTAAAGTCTATATCTCAAGAATGAGCTCCGGCGAAATGTCGAAAATATTCGGTGGAATTGTTGAAGAAATGATGAGTCAGGCAAGTAGTGAAACAGAGCAAATAATAAATGAAATAATCAACTACTAAAAATCGATCATCAATATTTTATTCTGTCCACCTTGCCCAAGTATATCTAAACATTTTAGCCCTTAACAAATTATTAAAGAAACCCTTAGAAAATCGCTGGAAAATAAAAAAATAAAACCTGTTAAAAAGCATTTGTATTTTTCAGGATAAAAACTAATTTTGGCTGATAAAAAATAAACCTCATTTAAATATATATTTTTATGGCAAAAGTTAAAGGAGCTATCGTGGTGGACGTTGAAAAATGCAAGGGATGCGGAGTATGCGTTCCGGCATGTCCACAAGAAGTAATTGAATTGGCAAAAGAAGTGAATGGCAAAGGCTATCACTATGCCTATATGAATAAACCCGAAGAATGTACAGGCTGTACTAATTGTGCAGTTGTATGTCCTGATGGTGTGATAACCGTTTACAGGGTAAAAGTTGAAACTGAATAATTAACACTTAAATTTACTAATATGGGAGAATTAAGATTAATGAAAGGCAACGAAGCTTTTGCCGAAGCATGTATTCGCGCAGGAGCTGATGCCTATTTTGGATATCCTATCACCCCTCAGTCAGAGGTTTTAGAATATTTAATGGCCCAAAAGCCATATGAAACAACTGGTATGGTTGTTTTGCAAGCCGAAAGTGAAGTAGCTGCTATTAATATGTGCTATGGAGCAGGTGGAGCAGGTTTTCTGTCTATAACTTCCTCTTCAAGTCCCGGTATAAGCCTCAAACAGGAAGGTATTTCCTATATAGCAGGTGCCGAACTTCCACTCATCGTTTTAAACGTAGTTCGCGGTGGTCCGGGCTTGGGCGATATTCAACCCGCACAAAGTGACTATTTCCAAGCAACCAAAGGCGGCGGACATGGCGATTACCGTTTATATGTTCTTGCGCCCTCGTCTGTTCAGGAAATGGCTGATTTTGTTCCCATTGCTAAAGAAATGGCTTTCAAATACAGAACTCCGGTTATGATTTTAAGCGACGGAGTTATCGGCCAGATGATGGAAAAAGTTGAATTGTTCGATCCTATTCCACGCCGCAAAATCGAAGAAATAGAAAAACAATTTCCTTGGGCAACCACAGGAAAAAAAGCTAACCGCGAACATAATATAATCACTTCGCTTGATTTGGACCCACTAAGACAGGAACAACATAACTATCATTTAAGAGATAAATTCGAACAAATGAAACGTGAAGATGTTCGTTATGAAGAAATTTCAACTTCAGATGCTGAATATTTGCTTGTTGCTTATGGCTCCAGCGCACGTATTTGTCAAAAAACCGTTGATATGGCAAGAGCAGAAGGCATTAAACTTGGTCTATTACGTGCTATCAGCTTATTCCCATTCCCCAGCAAACGTTTATACGAGTTATCAAAACAGGTTAAAGGAATGTTGGCAGTTGAAATGAGTCTTGGTCAAATGGTAGAAGATGTAAAGCTTGCTGTTGAATGTAAAGTTCCTGTTGAACATTACGGTCGTACCGGTGGTGCTATTCATACACCAGGCGAAGTTTTAGAAGCTTTAAAAAAACAAATTATTAAATAAGGAGACTAAATTATGGATATTAAAGATATAATCAAACCCGAAAATCTGGTTTACCGTCGTAGTTCTCTTTTAACAGAAAAAACATTTTCATATTGCCCC
>CAZDUU010000405.1:0-2933 GCA_964508675.1 uncultured Bacteroidales bacterium
AGTAAAGGTTTCATCTACAAATCAGATTACAGATATACCCGATTGTCAGCTTTTGTTCTTTAACCATGACGAAAACTACGATATTGACAGGGTTTGTAAAAGCCTGAAGACGAATAATATTTTACTGATTACTGAAAACTTTGAATTTCATAAATCCATGATTAACTTTCTGGTGGCTGATAATCGTAAGTGCTATGAGTTAAACCTCCAGAAATTACAGGAAAGCGGATTTAAAGTAAGTGAACTGTTTGCTGAAGGGGCAGTGAAATCAAAGACCGATTGGGAACAGCTATACAAACAGACAGACATCGCTCTACAAAAGGAAAAGGATATTGTTGATCAGCAAAATCAGCAAATATTACAGCAGCGTCAGGAAATAGACCGTCAGCAAAGCCAGATAGCCGCACAAAAGGAAGAAATTCAAAAACAGATAGAGCAGCTTGAAAAGCAAAAACAGGCTTTGTCGTTGATAGAAAAACAGGTTAAAGTTAACGCTGCACTGTTGAAACTGAAAATGCTTGAGCTGGAACAACGCGAAAAGGTTTTACAGGCGAAAAATGAGGAAATAAACCAAAAATCGACCATACTTGCCAGCCAGAAGGAGGAGATTGATAAGCAGAATGCACGTATAGATGAGCAGAAAAAGGTTTTGAACGAGCAGTTGGCTAAAATACATATGCAGCAACTTATTCTTTACCTCTTTGTTGGAATGATACTGATGTTGATTTTCCTAGGGTTCTTTATTTACCGCAATTACAAAATCAAAAAACAGGCAAACCTGAAGCTCAAACTTAAAAATGAAGAAATTCTTAAGCAAAATGAGGAAATCAGGCAGCAAAAAGAAGAAATTGTTCAGCAGCGCGACGAAATTGCATTACAAAAGCAGGAAATTATGGACAGTATCCGCTACGCCAGTCGTATTCAGCAGGCAGTACTTCCTCCTGTAAAAATCATAGAAAATCTCTTTTACGAAAATTTTTTTATTTTTAATAAGCCCCGCGATATTGTTAGTGGCGATTTTTATTTTATTACTTCCAAATTGAATAAGCTGATTGTTTCGGCAGCCGATTGTACAGGACACGGAGTTCCGGGTGCTTTTATGAGCTTACTGGGCATTTCATTCCTGAATGAAATTATCAGCAAAATGGAAAATCTTGATGCAGCGATTATTCTGAATAAACTTCGCGAAAATATCATAGGAGCTCTTAATCAGAGTGGCGACCACCAAACAAAGGACGGAATGGATATGGTTTTGTGCGTATTTGATTTTGAAAACAATTTTGTGGAATTTGCTGGAGCCAATAATCCGCTTTATCATATCCGCAACGGTGAATTGATGGAATATAAAGGCGATAAAATGCCGATTGGATTGTATGATGAGCTCAAGCCCTTTACCAAAAAGGCTATCCCGATTGAAAAGAACGATGCTTTCTACATGTTCAGTGACGGCTATGCCGATCAGTTCGGAGGTCCGGATGGTAAAAAATTCAAATACAAACCCATGAAGGAAATGCTATTGTCTATCCAGCATATGCCAATGAAAGAACAATACAAAGTAGTTGAAGAGACCATTGATAAATGGAAAAACGGCTACTTCCAGGTAGATGATATGTTGCTGATAGGAATCAGGTATTAATTATTCTTTATTTTTTGTGTCAATAAAAATCGTTACGGGGCCGTCGTTGATTAGAAAAATCTGCATATCAGCACCGAAAATTCCGGTTTTGATTTTTTTCCCAAGCTCCAGAATGATTTCTTTTTGAAAATCTTCGTAAAGTGGAATGGCCTTGTCGGGACCGGCTGCTTTGATGTACGAAGGACGATTCCCTTTTTTGGTAAGTGCGTGCAACGTAAACTGGCTTACAACAAGTATTTCGCCATTAATTTCTTTTACAGACAGATTCATTACGCCTTCGTTATCATTGAATATCCGTAGGTTTACAATTTTTTTCGCGAGCCATGAGGCGTCTTCGTGATTATCGGCTTCTTCAATCCCGATCAAAACAAGTAAACCCTGACCGATTTCAGTATGGGCTTTTTTCTGGATATCAACCTGGGCTTTTTTTACCCGCTGAACAATTGCTCTCATAATAAATCTAAAGAATTAAAAGCGTTTTCGATATGATAAATAGTATATTCATTTTTTTGAAGAATAATGGAAATTATATCAAAACGAATTTCATCAAAATCGTTGTAGTCGTTGATGAAAGCTTCTGTTGCTTCCACTAAAAATCTTTGTTTCTTATAATTAACAGCCTCTTCGGGTCTGCTGAATTTTTCTGAACTTCTTGTTTTTACCTCTGCTATAATCAGTAATTCTTTATATTTAGCAATGATGTCAACCTCTTTGTGCTTGTATGTCCAATGTTTATAAAGAATATCATAACCTTTTTCACGGAGAAAATTTGCTGCAATTTCCTCACCTTCAAGTCCGATTTCTATATGATGATTTTTCCTCATTTTATATGCAAATTAAGCGAAACTTTTTATTTGCCAATTCGTAAAAATACCATATTTTTGCTAACTAAACATATTTAGATGAAATATTTTTACAGTTTTCTGATCATAGTTTCCTTTATTAACGGCACGTTGGCTCAGCCCAGCGCTAGTGACGGCAATTATAACCCCAACAAAAGTTTTGAGGGTTATATTTTCTTTTCGATGGAGATGTTGTCCGATACCATGTACTACACCTACTACATTAAAGATAATATGGTGCGGATGGACGAGTTTAACCGATGCAAAACATGTAAGACTCCCGGTAATTATTTAATTTTCGACCTGGATAAGAAAACGATCATTGCACTCAATCCACAACGTAAAATGTACCTGCATCTTCCGGTAAATGAGTATAAGAATAACGAAAATGAATCGGAAAATTTTAAAATCTTAAAAACAAATAACAGTAAGAAAATTTTTGGCTATAAATGTTA
>CAZDUU010000406.1:0-2924 GCA_964508675.1 uncultured Bacteroidales bacterium
TGAAGAGTTTTTATATGTAACGACACCCCCTATTCCCAAAAAAAAACCACGGTCTATTAAAAATATTGCTTCGTTTATATTTCCCGGATAACAATGAAAAACTCCTTTCAGGTTTAAATGCTTATATTCTTTTATAATGGAAATTAGTTCATTCAGTGATTTTCTTGAATGAATCACAACCGGTAGTTGATAATGCTGAGCCAGACAAAACTGTTCAATGAGTACTTCACTTTGTTCGTTTACAAACGTTTTGTCCCAGTAATAATCCAGGCCACACTCTCCTATTGCTACGGCTTTTTCTTTCTCTAAAGCTATTTTTAACTGTTCCAGCTCTTTTTTATAATCTTCTTTTACAGAAGTTGGATGAATTCCCAACATTGGCAGACAATAACCTTCGAATTGTTTGCATACTTCAAGCATTTTTGTTCTGTTATGACTATCAATATCCGGAACCAGTAACGAAGTCAGATTTTCAGACTTTGCTTTTGCAATAGTTTCTTCCCTGTCTGCATCAAATTGCTCAAGATATATGTGGGTATGGGTATCAATAAAATTCATGGTGCAAACGTACGAAATAATGAGAAAATTTGAAAATGAGAAAACGTTAGAATAAGGATATTTAAATTTTGATTGCTAAAGCATAAACTTTTCCCGGGAGCGATTTTACTATTCCGTTAAATTCAAGATTTAATAAATTTACAGAAACCTTGCTGACCGGTATTTTTGAACTTAGGGCAATAATATCAAGTGTGGTTTCGCCCTGTTCTTTTAAAACATTAATAATTTGTTTTTCTTCTTCGTTAAAATCAACATTTATAGGTAAAGTGGTTTGCTTATCAGTTTGCTTATCAGTTTGCTTATCAGTTTGCTTATATGTCCAGCCCAGTACTTTGCAAATATCTTCGGCACTCTCAACTAAAGCAGCTTTGTTTGATTTAATAAGAAAATTTGTTCCCTCAGAATACATATCGCAGTTTCTACCGGGTAAAGCAAGCACATCTCGGTTGTAAGAAAAAGCTAAATCAGCAGTAATCATGGCACCGCCATCTTTTTTAGATTCTACTACCAGTGTAGCATCAGCCAAACCGGCAATAATTCTGTTTCGCTTTACAAAATTCCCTTTATCGGGAAAAGATTTTGTCAGAAAATCGGTAACAATTCCACCATTTTCAACCATTTTGTGGGCATATTTCCTGTGAGAAGCAGGATAAATGGTATCTAAGCCATGAGCTACAACTCCAATTGTAGGCAATCCAAACTCCAAAGCAGCTTTATGTGCCGAGACATCAATACCAAAAGCTAAACCACTTACAATCAATATATCAATATTATTTTCTTTAAAGTCTGAAATAATTTTCTGACAGAAGTCGCGACCATAAAATGTTGCATTTCGTGTTCCTACGATGCTTAAAACATGCGGGTGATTGAAAGAAATATTTCCCAGCGCAAACAGCGTAACAGGTCCGTCCTCACAATGTTTCAGCCTGAATGGATATGCCTCGTCAAGAAATGATAAAACCTGAACAGAATAGCTTTCGCAAAATTCAATTTCTTCCTCTACCCTGTCCCACAATTCTTTACTTTTTAGATGTTCAGTAATTGTGTTTGCCAATATCTGGCTTATCCCGGGGATTTTTTCAAGCGATTTTCTTTTTTCTTTAAAAACGCCTTCCAGCCCACCACAATAAGCTATTAAACGTTTAGCATTAATATCGCCCACTCCGTCAAGTAATTTAATAGCTATTTTATATGCTAAAGGATGACAAATCATTAAACTTCCAATTTTACTTTAGCATATTTATTGAAACCTTCAATAAGTTGTTTTTTGCTTTCTTTATTTAGTGCCGACAACGAAATAGGTTTATATTTGGCTATTCCTTCTTTCATTTTTTGATAAATCACAATTTCTTCGCGACGATTCATAAATGATTTCTGCAATTCAATTTTATATAATGAATTTTTGGGTATTTTGAGCATGTTATACTTTGGAAAAAGAGCTGTCATCGGATAAAATTTCAGGTTAATGATATTGGCGTCTTCCTCGTCGTCAAACATAATAATATAATATTGCATTTGGCTTCGATAGATTAAGTACAAAATAAAACACGCACCAAAAAAAATGGAATATATCCAGGATGGTACAGGGATTAAATATTCTGAATAAAAATCATAAAGTATCCCTAATGCGACCAAGGTCATAAATACAAGAGTCGTAAATGCCAACTGTCCGCGAAAGCGATTGTATTCACTCTGATTATCTATTTTCATATTGTCTGATTTTTATAGCTTTATTAATAAGTTGTAATTCACGGCTTATCTGGCCTCTAATACTTTTATTTTCATCAGCCCTTCTTAATAGATAAGGAATCGTAATTTTAACAGGGCCAAAAGGCACATATTTGGCAATATTGTAACCCTCGCTGGCAAGATTAAACGAAATATGATCGCTCATTCCAAAAAGCTGGGAAAAATATACTTTCGGGGTATTTTTATCAATATTGTATTTTTCAATTGCTTCGGCCAATAAGAGACAACTTTTTTCATTGTGAGTACCACAGAAAATAGAGAAAATATTCAAATGTTCCATACAGAATGCAATGGCGGCATTAAAATCATTATCTGTATCATCTTTTGTTTCGTGTACAGGTGATGGCTGATTTAATTCTTTTGCCCAGATTCTTTCATTTTCCAGGTAAGCACCACGGACAAATTTTACACCAACAAAAATATTATGTTCTGTCGCTTTTTCAAACAGTTGTTTCAGAAAGCTTAACCTGTCTTTCCGATACATTTGCAAAGTATTGAATACAATTGCTTTGTCCTTATTGTATTTAAGCATCATATCCCAAAGTACTTCATCGATGGCGTTTTGCATCGAAGCATACTCTGCGTCAATAAGAATCGGAATATTATTTTTATATGCA
>CAZDUU010000407.1:0-2914 GCA_964508675.1 uncultured Bacteroidales bacterium
AGAAATGAAAAAAAATGTTTAATTTAGCACTGTGGGAAAAATGGGGTACTTACAGGAACTAATTAATCATTTTTTCTACAAGGCTGACAATAGACGCTGTATTGAAACCGCATTCCTCGTATTGCTCCGATTGAGTGGCATGCTCAATGAATTTATCCGGAACACCCAAACGAACTACATTGTTTTTAAAGCCTGATTCTTCCATAATTTCCAACACTCCACTTCCAAAACCACCCATAATGGAGCCGTCTTCAATAGTGATAATTTTATTGTGCTTTTGACATGCTTCTGAAACCATTTCTTTGTCAATTGGTTTGGCAAAGCGCATATTGTAAACACTTATTTTAATGTTTTTTTCTTCCAGTTTTTTAGCCGCTCTTAATGCAAAATTGACTGTATGCCCTAAAGCAAGAATCGCTACTTTTTCGCCTTCGATTATCTTTTCACCTTTGCCTATTTCGAGCTTTTCAAATGGTTTTTGCCAGTTGCTGTATATTCCTCTTCCTCTGGGATAACGAATCACGATGGGTTTATCAGATTCTGAAGCGGTAAACATCATGTTTCTTAGCTCAATTTCGTCTTTGGGGCATGCAATCACAACTCCGGGTATGCATCTGAAAAATGAGATATCGAAAGTCCCCTGGTGAGTAGCTCCATCGGCTCCTACAAGTCCTCCTCTGTCGAGACAGAATGTAACTGGCAGGTTTTGCAGTATGACATCGTGAATAGCCTGATCATAGGCTCTCTGCATAAAGCTTGAGTAGATATTGCAGAAAGGCTTCATGCCTGCTTTGGCCAATCCGGCAGAAAAAGTAACGGCATGTTGCTCAGCTATTCCTACATCAAAAGTGCGTTCGGGAAAATGTTTCTGGAAAATATTCATTGAACAACCGGTAAGCATAGCAGGTGTTACTCCCACAATTTTATCATTTTTTGTAGCAAGCTCTGACAAAGTATAACCAAAAACATCCTGATAGTTGGGAGGAATATTTTTATCTGTCTGCTCAACAATTAATTGTCCTGTTTCTTTGTTGAATTTTCCGGGTGCATGAAAAGTTACCTGGTCTAATTCGGCTTGTTTAAAGCCTTTTCCTTTTTGAGTTAAAATGTGAAGTAATTTGGGTCCGGGTATTTTTTTCAGGTCCTCTAATATTTTAGTAAGGTATATCAAATCGTGTCCGTCAACGGGGCCAAAGTAGCGAAAACCAAAAGATTCAAACAGATTACTGTGGCGTAAAACCAGACTTTTAATAGCATTGTCAATTTTTTGAACAGCTTTCTGTGCTATTTCAACTTTGCCAAGCATTCTCCAGACATCGTTTTTTACTTTATTATAAGTATTAGACGTTGTGATGTCAAGCAAATATTCACTGAAAGCTCCAACATTTGGATTAATGGACATTCGGTTGTCGTTTAGGATAACCGTCATATTGGCTTTTGCTCCCCCCGCATTATTCATGGCCTCAAAGGCCATTCCGGCTGTCATACTACCGTCACCGATAATAGCTACAATATTTCTGTCATTTATTCCCTGCAATTTATCAGCTACAGCCATTCCCAATGCAGCAGATATGGAAGTAGATGAATGGCCTACGCCAAAAGCATCGTATTCACTTTCTTTAGGTGAAGGGAATCCGCTTAATCCGCCTTTTTTTCTTTGAGTGTGGAAATTATCTTTTCTTCCGGTCAATATTTTATGTCCGTATGCCTGATGTCCTACATCCCAAATGATTTTGTCGTACGGAGAATTAAAAACATAGTGAAGTGCAACGGTCAGTTCCACCACTCCGAGGCTTGCTCCGAGATGTCCCGGGTTACATGAAATGATATCAATAATATACTGACGTAATTCGATGGCTAAAGAAAGTAATTCCTGTGGCTTAAGCGATTTTAAGTCGTTGGGATTATTAATTTTAGATAAAATCGGGTATTCTCCTTTGGTCATTTCTATAATAAAAAAGAACCTCAAAGGTAGATATTTTTTATTTACTGATGAAGGATAAATGGTTAAAAGAATTGAAAACAAAAAAGGCATAAGTTTATACTTATGCCTCTAGTATATATTACATAGGTATTACCAACCTGGACCAAGATCACCGATAATGATTCTGATAAAATCAATCAGAACCCAGATACTTAATGCAGCAAGAAATACAAATCCAATCAAAAAGAAAGAAGTTAAAATTCCAACTAAAAAGAGAACAAGTTGCCAAACACCTTTCTTTGTATTCCCAAGATAAAAGCTATGAACACCTAAAAAACCTAAAAAGAAACATAAAACTAATGCTACAATTTGATTTCCACCACCTGATTTTGCTGCCTTTTTACTGGCATAGAAGGCCAACGCATTACTGTTTTCTTTAAAAGCTTTAAGTGCTTCAGCTTTAAAAGCAAGTTTTACGTCATCTGTTTTCTGCATAGTAGTTTTACCGGCAGATTTTCTTTGGGCTACTAATGGCTTTTCTACTTGATTTAACTTAGTTTCTGTGTTTTGATGAAAAATTGTTTGTGGATTTTCTTTTGTAACATCTGTTTGAGTCTTTGCTGATTCTGCTAATGCAATTGGTTGAGAAGGAGCTTTAGTATTGATTGTAGCTCTTTCTGTTTTGTGACTTCTGTTGTCAACATAAAAGCCGGAACGATAATGACGCTTTTCAATACTGCAAGAAGTTTGCAGAATAGCAATAGCCATAACGCTCATAACGATAAGTAAAGAAATTCTTTTCATAGGCAAACGATTTAAAATTTACAAATCAAAAATAAAACAAAAATTAATACTATTCCAAAAAAATATAACTTTATTGAAAAAAAATGGAAAGATTTACAGCATACAATCCGATAAAGCTTTTCTTTGGAAAAGGAAGTATTAATATTTTGCCGAAACAACTACCTGTTAATGGGAAGAAAGCATTAC
>CAZDUU010000408.1:0-2913 GCA_964508675.1 uncultured Bacteroidales bacterium
ATTTTCTTTTTCCGGTAAGTTTGGATCATCAGCCTGATTTACGATAAATTCTTTAGCGCGTTCTTTTAAAGTTCTAATATCACCCCAATCATTCTGAACTAATAATTGGTTATTTGAATTGATAAGAACTGTAAAAATATTACGCCTTTTAATTTTAACGTCATCGTTTGTCTGTTGGGTAGGATCCCATGGAGGCAACTTTCTGGACAAACCACTATCAACATTCATGGTAGTGGCAACCAGAAAGAATATCAATAGCAAGAACGCTATATCTGCCATTGACCCTGCATTAATTTCAGGAATTTCTCTACTTGCCATAATTAATATTTATTTGAATAACTTAGAAACTTCAGCATATATTGCAGCAATAAAGGTTACAACAAACATTATATAAAGCATAATGATGGTACCTCCGATTATTTTTGATAGTGTTTCTCCAACCTGAAATTTTTCATAAACTTCATTTGAACTTAAAGCATAGGAAAGGAAAAAAAGTACTACCAAACCAGCTGCTCCAAAAAGCATATTTCTGTTCTTTTTAAAATTCTTAACCATGTACCATCCCGCAAAACCTAATGCTAAAAAGATGGCAGCAAAAATTAAGAAATAAACTAAATATAATGATACATCAATCATAATTCATTATTTTTTATTACGTTGGAAATTTACCAAAACATCCAAAAATGAAATTGATCCATTTTCCATTTCTAATACAATGCCATCAATTTTATTAGTTAAGTAATTGTAGAATAACTGTAAAATCATAGCATCGATAAGACCGAAGATAGTTGTAAGAAGAGCTACTTTCATACCACCAGCAACCAAGGTTGGAGAAATATCACCTGCAATTTCGATAGCATCGAATGCCTGTACCATACCTACTACCGTACCTAAGAACCCTAACATAGGAGCAAGACCAATACCTAAGCTGATCCATGTCAAACCTTTTTCTAAATGTGAGTTTTGAACACTACCATAAGAAACGATTGATTTTTCAACTACGTCTAAGCCCTGATCGTAACGATCCAAACCCTGATAGAAAATACTTGCAACAGGACCACGGGTATTACGGCAAAGTTCTTTAGCTGCTTCAACACCACCGGTATTCAAAGCTTCTTCAACTTTTTTCAAAAGCTTTTCAACGTTAGTAGAAGCCATGTTGAGATAAATAATACGTTCAATAACCAATGCTAAACCAACAATTAAGATGATTAATATAGGAGTCATCCATGGAACACCACCTTCAATAAATTTAGTTTTTAAAACCTGGTGTAAACCTTTTTCTTCAGGAACTGCCATATCTGCAGCAGCAGTTGTAGCTGTGTCAACTTTAGCTGGTGCTTGTTCAACAGCAGGCTGAGTTGTATCATCTACCATTTGAGTATTGGTAGCTTGCTGAACCTGGGTTGTAGGTTGCTGAGCCATAACCCAATTTGTTGCTCCTAAAGTGAGCAAACTTACAACAGTGAATAAACAAAAGAACTTTCTCATTTGCATAAAAATTTAATTTAAGTTAATTAATCATTCATTTTTATTTTAAAGCGGAGAGAGCGGGATTCGAACCCGCGATACGCTTGTGGCGTATACACGCTCTCCAGGCGTGCTCCTTCGACCACTCGGACACCTCTCCAATCATTTCAAGTCAAAGAACAAATTTAGGGGGTGAAATTACAAAATATAAATGGATATTATACACCTTCCCAAAAAAAAATTTTACTAGTCTTCATTCATTTCACCCCGAATTGAATGTTGCAAATAATATCGGGTTTCACTATAATTAAATCCTTTGCTCAACACATACATCATTTTAGTCACAGCGGCTTCAGTTGTCATGTCTTTGCCATCAATTACTCCTGAGCTCAGCATCTCACGACTGGTTTCATAAATTCCCATTTTAATAGTACCCACCAAACACTGTGTAACGTTTAAAACACATATTTCTTTTTCAATTGCCTGTTTTATCGATTTCAAAAACCAATCATTAGTCGGAGCATTTCCGGCACCATAAGTTTCAAGAACAACTCCTTTTAATCCTTTTATAGATAATATAGTATCAAAAACGGACTGCTGTATTCCGGGAAAAAGTTTGATTATTGCAACATTCTGGTCTAGTTCTTCATGAAATAGAACCTGGTGCTGTGAAGGATAATAAATATATGGAAAGTTGTACTGAATATCAATCCCCACGTTGGCTAATAAAGGATAGTTAGGTGATTTAAAGGCCTTGAACTGATCGGTACTGTACTTGGAAGTACGATTAGCCCTAAAAAGTTTATTTTCAAAATAGATGCAAACTTCCGGAACAGTAGCCTCTCCGTTTGGTAATTTTGAGGCAGCAATAGAGATTGCAGTCAATAAGTTTTCCCTGCCGTCAGTACGTATTTCGCTTATCGGTAACTGCGAGCCTGTAAAAATAATCGGCTTATCTACATTTTCAATCATAAAACTCATGGCCGAAGCAGAATATGCCATAGTATCTGTTCCATGAAGTATCACAAAGCCATCATACAGAAAGTAGCTTTGCTTGATTGTTTTGAGCATGTTTTTCCAAAACTCGGGTGTAGCATTAGAGGAATCAATCAAAGGTTTCATCGAAACCGTATCAATCTGGTAATTAAAAAGCGATAATTCGGGAACATGTTTAAATATTTCAGAAATTTCAACCGGGATCAGCGAACCCGTTTTTTTGTCTTTCACCATACCAATGGTTCCACCGGTATAAATCAGTAAAATCTTAGTTTTGTCCATATTCTCTATATATTGAAAAGTTCCTTTGCATTTTTTGTAGTGGCTGCTGCAACTTCTTCTATCGAAATTCCTTTTATCTCTGCAATTTTAGCTGCTATTAAAGGTATATATCCACTTTCATTCCTTTGTCCTCTGTGCGGAACGGGTGGCAAATAAGGGGCATCT
>CAZDUU010000409.1:0-2895 GCA_964508675.1 uncultured Bacteroidales bacterium
TTATACAGAAGTTATTGATGTTAGCGACAGCACTGCTTATAATAAGATAGAACGCCCCATTTTATTGGAACCCATAAATATGAAAAATGTTCAACGAAATTATGAGTTTCACTTTAAACCAAATCAGACAGAGCTTTCAGCTATAGAGGGGATGTCGTTTATCAAAATTTCCAAGATTTTGAACTACTTACCTGAGTTTACTGCCAGAATAATTTTACCTAAAGAAAACCTATTGCCTGACTTAAACGAAATACGTTCGGATATTTTATCTGAGAATATTACTGACAAAGGAATTCCGTTAACCAGAGTTCAGGTTGAGACAAAACCTTCAGAAAATCCGAATGTTTTGAACTTATTTATAATCGCTTCTGACACTACTCCGCCAATTGATAAAATGGTTGGTCAAAAAGATGTAGTGCTGACAAATGAACCGATTAAAAATCCGGAAATAAAAACGCAAGAATCGAAGATTATTATTTTCCCTATATATTTTACTTTTGATAAGCATACCTGTCAGGCAAATGAAGAAAATTTGAATAAACTGGCAACCTGGCTGAAAGAAAATAAAAAAGCTAAGCTTGAGATTATCGGTAATACGGATAATATGGGCAGTGAGGAGTATAACTTAAAGCTTAGTAAACGCAGAGCTGAGTATGTGAAAAAGCAATTAATGGAATTAGGGGTTAATGGTAAACGGCTTTCAACTCTTGCCATGGGAAAGAAAAATCCAATTGCTTCCAATGAAACAGCAGAAGGACGTCAACTAAACAGAAGAGTTGAATTTAGATTAACAAAACAAAAAAATGCTAATATAGAGTTCCTGAGTAAACCACCGGCAATAGGTAAATAAAATAAGAATAATTATGAAAACGAAAATATTCATTATCGGAATACAATTGTTTGCAATGAGCCTTGTTGCTTTAGCACAAAAGCCATCGTTAAAACAATACATTATGGATGCTTCTAAACATCTTCAGCTAAAAGAATATAATCAGGCTATAGAGAAACTGACATGGTGCTACAACCAGGACAGTACAAACGGAAATGTATGCTTTCTTTTAGGGAAAGCCTATTTTTATTCGGACCAGACATTAAAAAAATGCATCTCATATTTGTCAAAGGCAAAACCAATAAGCAAAACATATAATGAGGCAAACCCTAAAGAGAGAAATGCTCCTTTCGAAGCTTTGTTTCTTTTGTCAAACGCTTACTATCATAATTATATGTTTGAAAATGCCCTGCCTACAATTGAAGAATATTTAACTTATAACCCCACCAATAAAGAAGAAGCTGAACAATTAAAAAAGTACATTCAAAATGCTATTGAATTAGTAAATAATCCTCTTAAAATCAATATAATAAACCTTGGTTGTGATATTAATTCTACTTACGATGACCATAGCCCGGTATTTAGCCTTGATGAGAAAACAATGATTTTTACTTCTAAACGAAAAGGAAGTACCGGAAATTTTAAAACGTCAGATGGACAGTATTTTGAAGATATCTATATTACACATAAAGTAGATGACAAGTGGCAGTCTCCCCAAAAAATCAGCGAAAATATTAATACGATGGAACATGAAGCATCGGTGGCTCTGAACGCTGATGGGTCAGAACTGATTATCTACAAGGATGACGTTGGAGATGGAAATTTATACATCAGTATGTTTAATGGTACTGACTGGACAAAACCAACTCCTTTGTCCTCGAATGTAAATTCTACTTACGATGAAAGTCATGCTTCCATTTCAGCAGATGGAAATACCTTGTATTTTAGCAGCAATCGTCCGGGTGGAAATGGTGGATACGATATCTATACCAGTAAGCGTTTACCCAATGGTGAATGGAGCTTAGCTACGAATGTTGGTCCTGTAATTAATACAGATAAAGACGAAAATGGCCCGTTTATTCATCCTGATGGAACAACATTATATTTTTCGAGCAAAGGGCACAACTCAATGGGTGGCTATGACCTGTTTTATAGTGTGCTTAAAGAAGATGGAACCTTTTCAAAACCAGATAACATGGGATATCCGATTAATTCCATTGATAACGATGCTTTCTACGTTATTTCTGCTGACGGCAAACGTGCTTATTATGCAACTAACCAGACCGGAGGTTGTGGAGGAAGAGATATCTACATGGTCGATTTATTATCTGTTCCCGAACGCTCAATTGTTCTAGTGACTGGTTATCTGAGAAAAGCAGGGACAAATGATATTGTAAAAGATGTTGTTCTGACTATTACTGATGTAGATAATAATATTGTCGGTGAGTTTAAGCCAAACCACCACTCCGGAAAATATACCCTTGTGTTACCTAAGTCAAAACAGCATTACCAGTTGAAAACAAGCGACAATTCCATACAGTTTGATAATGATAAACTTGAAATACCCGATAATTCTTCGTTCTATATGCTTCAACGTCCGGTTGAGCTAGAGGTTATTGGAACCGTTAAGTAAATTTTCATTTAAAACAGTGCAAAGCTGCTTTGAAGTTTTATTAAAAAACCTTCTCGATTTGTAGCCTACAACCCATTGTATTCCTTCTACGGCATTGGTCAAAAAAATCTCATCTGCTTTGAGTAGTATTTCTTTTGAAAAAGACTGTTCTGTGACAATGATGTTGGTCTTAGGAAATACAGAATTAATAAGATGTTTTCTCATGACTCCTTCAATGCATCCATCACCAAGGGGTGGAGTAATTATGTCCTTGCCTTGAATAACAAACACATTCGACGAAGTGGCTTCTACAATATTTCGTTGCTCATTAATAATAAGTGCATCATCCTGTTTGTTCCTTTTTGCCCAGATAGCAGCCTGTGTATAAATAAGTGACTGATTTGTTTTGACCGAAAACATAGTATGAATGGGTTTCGTCTGTTCTTCAAACACA
>CAZDUU010000410.1:0-2878 GCA_964508675.1 uncultured Bacteroidales bacterium
TAAACCTTTAATAAAACCGGGTGTAAAGACGAAAGACATTGATAAAGCAGCTGAAGATTTTATTCTTTCACAAGGTGCCAAACCTAATTTTAAAGGTTATAGCGGCTATCCTTCGACCCTGTGTATCTCAGTCAACCATCAGGTTGTACATGGAATACCTTCAGATTATATTTTGAGAGAAGGAGATATTGTTTCTGAAGATGGTGGAGTAAAATATAAAGGATACCATTCTGATATGGCTTACACCTTTACAGCCGGAAACGTCCATCCCAATGTTTTAAAACTTATTCATACCACAAAAGAATGTTTGTACATTGGAATCGAAAAGGCTATTGAAGGGAACCGGATAGGAGATATAGGATATGCCATTCAAAATCATGCTGAATCAAATGGATATTCTGTCGTAAGAGAACTCGTTGGTCATGGTATAGGGAAATCCCTGCACGAAGAACCACAGGTTCCCAATTATGGAAAAGCCGGCAAAGGTGTAAATCTAAAATCAGGTATGACCATTGCAATTGAGCCCATGATAAATCTTGGAAAAAAAGAAGTTTATCAGGAAAATGACGGTTGGACCATAGTTACAAAAGATATGTTACCCAGTGCTCATTTTGAACATACGGTAGCTGTCTATAAAGATAAAAACGAAATATTAACGACATATAAGTATATTGAAAATTAAAGTATGGCAAAACAACCCTCTATAGAGTTAGATGGAACCATTATCGAAGCATTATCAAATGCGATGTTTCGTGTTCAGTTAGAAAATGGTCACATCATAACAGCTCATATCTCCGGTAAAATGAGAATGAACTACATTCGCATATTACCCGGCGATAAAGTACGTGTTGAAATGTCGCCATACGATTTAACCAAAGGAAGAATAAGTTTTAGATATAAATAAAAATTTTAAGAAAATGAAAGTAAGAACCTCTATCAAAAAAAGGAGTGAAGACTGCCAGATCGTAAGACGTAAAGGACGCTTATATGTTATAAGCAAAAAAAATCCTAAATTTAAACAACGTCAAGGATAATTTTGTAATTTTGTAACCTTTTTAAAAACTAAAAATAAATTATGGCACGTATCGCTGGTGTAGATATTCCAGACAAAAAGAGAGGCGAAATAGCTCTCACGTACATTTTTGGCATTGGCCGCAGTACAGCTCAAAGAATTTTAGACGAAACAGGTATTGACGGCAATTTAAAAGTGGAGAAGTGGAACGATGAGCAAATGACGAAAATAAGAAATTATATTGCTCAGAATTTAAAAATTGAAGGCGACTTGCGTTCCGAAGTTCAATTGAATATTAAACGTTTAATGGACATTGGTTGTTATCGTGGAATTCGTCATCGTTCAGGATTACCCGTTCGTGGACAAAGAACACGTACCAATGCACGTACTCGTAGAGGTAGAAAGAAAACCGTAGCAAATAAAAAGAAAGCCACTAAATAATTAATGTAGAATGTAGCATTATGGCAAAAAAAACAGCAAAAGTAACTAAGAAAAAAAATGTAAAGGTTGAAGCAGTGGGACAAGCTCACGTTCACACCTCATTTAACAATGTAATCGTTTGTTTGACCAACAACGATGGCGAAGTAATCTCATGGTCATCGGCTGGTAAAAACGGTTTTAGAGGCTCTAAGAAAAATACTCCCTATGCAGCACAAGTTGCAGCTGAAGAAAGCGGAAAAATAGCTTTTGACTTAGGCTTAAGAAAAGTAAAAGTTTTTGTAAAAGGACCCGGTGCTGGACGCGAATCTGCTATTCGTAGCATTGCATCTGTAGGTATCGAAGTTACCGAAATAGTTGACGTTACCCCATTACCTCATAATGGTTGTCGTCCGCCTAAAAGAAGAAGAGTATAATATTAATTAAAAAAACTGTGGCAAATGGCTAGATATAATGGACCAAAAACACGCATAGCAAGAAAGTTCGGAGAACCTATCTACGGACCCGATAAAGTATTCGAAAGAAAAAAACATCAACCCGGTATGCACGGACTTAACCGTCGTAGAAAAACTACTGAATACGGAGTTCAGCTGAGAGAAAAACAGAAAGCTAAATATACCTACGGAGTTTTAGAACGTCAGTTCCGCAGATACTTTGGTATGGCAATCCGTAAAAAAGGTGTTACAGGTGAAGTATTGTTACAAATACTTGAATCAAGACTTGATAATCTGGTATTTCGTTTAGGTATTGCTCCTACACGTGATGCTGCTCGTCAGCTCGTTAGTCATAGACATATTTTGGTTAACAATAAGGTTTCCAATGTGCCTTCTATGATTCTTCGTCCCGGTGATATTATCAGCGTTCGCGAACGTTCAAAATCCCTTGAAGTTATTACAGATTCATTGGCACACGGTAATCATTCTAAATTCCCATGGTTAGAATGGGATGTTACTTCTATGTCTGGTAAATATGTAATGATACCTGAACGTGATGTAATTCCTGAAAATATAAAGGAACAGTTAATCGTCGAATTATATTCAAAATAAAAATATTGAATTTTATATGGCAATACTTGCTTTTCAAAAACCCGATAAAGTTTTAATGCTCGAATCAACCGATAAGCACGGAAAATTTGAATTCCGTCCTTTGGAACCAGGTTATGGGCTCACGGTTGGTAACGCTTTGCGTAGAGTATTACTATCTTCATTAGAAGGGTATGCTATTACAAAAATTAAAATTGATGGTGTTGACCATGAATTTTCTACCATTAAAGGTGTCGTTGAAGACGTTACTGAAATTATCTTAAACTTAAAACAGGTTAGATTTAAACGTCAGCTCGAAGGTGTAGATAACGAAGTTATAAATATTACCATCAGTGGACAGGACACTTTCAAAGCCGGTGATATCGCAAGATTTCTTACTAGCTTT
>CAZDUU010000411.1:0-2876 GCA_964508675.1 uncultured Bacteroidales bacterium
AATATGGAACATTCTTTTGCCGGTGATTTGTCAATGCGAATTATTTGCCCAAACGGACAATATGTTGTTTTAGACAGCTATGATAATTCCGGCGGTTCATATTTAGGTCAGGCAGATGATGCTGATTGTCAATCCTGTATTACAAATCCTGTTAACTGCGAACAAGGAACCGGTTGGACTTATTGCTGGTCAGAAACATATCTCACACAAGGATTACTTAATGATTTAGATTCCGGGAACAGCCCCATTCCACAAACAGATACCATCAGTCATATCAACTATATACAGCCGGAAAATTCTTTTTCCGGATTAGTTGGCTGTCCGCTCAATGGCACATGGAGTATTGAAATATGTGATAATTGGAGTATAGATGATGGCTGGATATTTTGGTGGTCATTTACCATTTTAAATCAGAATATGAGTTCCAATTGGTTATTTACATCACCTGTTGATCATATTAATCTTATTGGGAACAACTATCAAAGCATAAACGACACCATCGGTTACATTGTTGCCGACTCTGCAGGAGTTTTTCCTTACCAAGTAATTGTTTATGACGATTTTGGATGCACGACTACTGCTGACTTCAATATTCAGGTTAACTCGGTAAATTTTAACCTCCAGACAACCGGAGCTACAGCATTTATTAACTCTATTCCCAATGCTACTTATCAGTGGTATAATTGTCAGAATAATACTCCGATTCCCAATGCCAACGATACTAGTTTTACAGCTCAGGTAAATGGTAATTACGGAATTATTGTAACATCAGATTGTATTTCAGATTCACAATGCGTATATATCAATGTTAACAATATTAACAATAATCATTTAAACGGTTTGTCAGAAATTTACCCCAATCCAGTTGGCGACTTTCTTTATTTAAAATTTGATCATGAAATATCGGGTGCTACAATCAAAATCAGAAATATTACAGGTCAAACCGTTTATGAAAAAAAGTTAACACAAAATGTAAGCTCCGGAATAGATATATCACATTTACCACAAGGTTTATATAATGCAGAAATTATAAATAATAAAGCGCATTATCAGCAAAATTTTATAAAATATTAAGTCATAAAAAAAGCCGGTTAAAACCGGCTTTTCATTATTTATTTGAATGCATTTTCGGGTAATCCGTCACCGGAGAGTTGCAAGCGTTTAAAATATGCAGGAACTTTCTTTCCGGCAATTTTATCCACATACATTTTTGCCAGATACTGGCTTAGCATGAATCCGTGACCACGTAAACCTATAAACAAACCTAATTCAGGGTCAATAATATATCTGGGTTCTGTGTAATATCCGGCCCATACAGCCTGGAATCCAACTGAAGATAATTGAGGAATCCAGTCAACAAAAACTTCCGAAGCTATTTCGATAAATTCTTTTGAATTTATTTTCAGATTCTTTTCTGTTTCAAGGCTATCGTTTGCCGGAGATGCGCAACCGATAATCTGACCGGTTTCGGCTAACTGTTGACCATAAACAGCCGAAAATCCTTTGTATTTACGACGGTCAATCAACATATCAAGTGGCTGTCCGTTAATTCCCATCATAGGCAAACGGCGGGTAATAAATGCCTGATGTTTTACAGGGAACAAACCGGTTTCAATATCGAGTTTATGAGCAAACTTAGCAGCCTGAGGACCTAAAGCATTCACGAAATGTTCGCATTCTACTTCGTAGTAGTTCCCGTCATGATGTTTTACCAGGGCTTTATATTTTCCGTTCTTTTCAATATCAACCAATTGTGTATCTTCCCACACCTGACCACCATGTTCTGTACCAATATTGCGCAATAAATCTATCACAATGCCGGGAGTTGCCTGCCAACAGTCGTGTGTAACCAAAGCAGCTTTATATGTTTTGAGTTTCGAATTGAAATTGGGCGATATTTCTTTTTTGAAATCCTTTGGTTCAATCAAATAAGCATTGCTCCATTCTATTGATTTTTCCAATGCTTTATATGTTGCATCGTCGTGAGCCAAAGAAATATAGCGGGTTGGCTTATAGTTGATATTACGAACCTTCTGTAATTCTTTAAAAATTTCGTGATTATGGGTTGCAATATCCGAAATTTCCGGAACTGAGAATGCGGGCCTTCCACCGGCAATATTACGCCACGAAGCACCACGATCAAAGTTCAGCAATATTGGTTGATAACCTGCTTCTGAGAAATAACGGAACAGAGCACTACCGCCAATACCACCACCGGCAATTAAAACTTTGGTTTTAATTTTCTTAACCGGACCTTTACCATTGTTAACGATCACTTTTTCTTTCATCGATTTGGGCTAAAGTTCGCCCATGGTAAGCTGATTTGACAAAGGACCACGCGGGGTTGCGTCGCCTAAAATCTGGATATTTTTGCCTGCAATAGCTTGTTTTAAACGTTTAATGCAGCGTTTACCACGACATGCACCCATTCCAAGTCGGGTAGTGTGTTTAATTTCGTCAATGGAAATATATTTTCTGTCGCCGATTTCTTCCAGAATTTCATCCATGCTTACATCGTCGCAATGGCAAACATAGGTTTTTGTTTCCACTTTACCTTTGTATGCTTTTAACTTCACTGGTTCTGGATATTTTTCCTTGAGAATAAATCCGCGAACTTCGGTTAAAGCTTCACCCTTCAATGTGGTCGATTTAACGCGGGCGACATTGGTTTTATTGGGTTTTAGCAATATTTTTTCAATGATACCTTCGCCTAACTTTTTGCCCTGATTATTTACCAGGTAAACTTCTTTTCCTTCTTCGGCAAAATATTCGATAGGAAGGAATAACCAATCTTTTTTCAGGCTGTATCCAAATATGGCAAGTCCCGGACATTGGTAAACGCAATCCATACAACCTACACACTTGCTAAAGTCAAT
>CAZDUU010000412.1:0-2866 GCA_964508675.1 uncultured Bacteroidales bacterium
ATTTAGCAGAATCTTCCGTAATGCTTGACGAATTGGAAGTATCAGCAGAAAAAACTGATAAAACAGAACAGGTCAGGATTTCTGTAAATAAAATTACTCCAAAACAAATTGAAAGGATACCGAGTGTTGGTAGTGAACCAGACTTTGCTCAATATGTACAGGTATTACCAGGTGTTATTTTTACCGGTGACCAAGGGGGACAATTATATATCAGAGGTGGTTCACCTATTCAAAATAAAGTACTACTCGATGGAATGGTTGTTTATAACCCCTTTCACTCGATAGGTTTCTTTTCTGTCTTCGATTCTGATATTATCCGTTCGGCTGATGTATATACAGGTGGATTTAATGCAGAGTATGGCGGACGAATTTCGTCTGTTATGGATATTGTAACCAAAGATGGTAATAAAAACAGACAATCAGGAAAAATTTCTGCAAGCACTTTTGGTTCAAAACTTTTGTTAGAAGGACCTGTCTTTAAAGGAGAAGACCAGTCAAAAACTTCCATGTCATATGTATTCTCTGCCAAAACATCTTATATTAGAGAATCCTCAAAATTACTTTATTCATATGTTGACTCTGCCGGTATTCCTTTCTCATTTAATGATTTCTATGGAAAAGTTTCTTTAAATACTGAAAATGGAAGTAAAATCAATCTTTTTGGTTTTCGCTTTACTGATGATGTAAAATATAAAGCTCTTTCAAATTTTAATTGGAAATCGGGCGGTTTTGGTTCAAATATTATTTTAGTCCCTGCCGGTTCACCATTTCTTTTTAAGGTAAATTTTAGTTATTCTAACTACGAAATGACTTTAAGGGAATCCGACGGCTTACCTCGAAGCAGCCTTATTAATGGTTTTAATTTAGGCTTAAATTTTAATTATTTTATGGGGAAAAATGAATTGAATTATGGGATTGAAACATATGGATTTAAAACCGATTTTAATTATTATAATTCAGTAGGAAGGAAAATAGATCAATCACAAAACACTACTGAGCTGGCAGCATTTTTTAAATACAAAATTGCTATAAATAAATTTATTATTGAACCTGGCTTGCGTATTCAATATTATGCTTCATTATCTGCTGTTTCACCAGAACCTCGACTTGGGTTAAAATATAATATCAGCGAAAAACTACGCTATAAATTAGCAACAGGTATATACTCACAGAATTTTATCAGTGCAAATAGCGACAGAGATGTTGTAAATCTTTTTTACGGATTCTTAAGTAGTCCAGAAGTTGGCGACTTGCCAGAAAAATTTGATGGCGACGATGTGAAATCAGCCTTACAGAGAGCTTATCATATTGTATCAGGTTTTGAGTATGATTTGAGTAAAAATCTGGATTTAAATATTGAAGGATATTTTAAACGTAACATGCAGCTGACTAATATTAACCGAAATAAGATTTTTGATGACTCAGGCGACAATTGGCAGGTACCAGATTTATTGAAAAAAGACTTTATTGTAGAGACAGGAAATGCTTATGGTGTTGATGTTACATTAAAATACGATTATAAGAGAACGTATTTCTGGTTGGCTTATTCATTGGGCTATGTTGACAGATATGATGGGTTCTCAACTTATTTTCCTATATACGACAGAAGGCATAATATAAATATTGTTGCAACAAGAACTTTAGGTAAAAACCTGAACTGGGAACTAAGTGCACGCTGGAATTATGGCAGTGGTTTCCCATTTACAAAAACAGGTGGTTATTATGAACAACTTCAAATAAATGAGATTAATACAAGCCTTGCATCCACTAATGCCTTGTTAGGCCTTTTATATGGAGATTTAAATACAGGCCGCTTACCTTCTTACCATCGCCTTGATTTAACTTTGAAAAAGACAGTGGAATTCAGTAAAAACTCTACACTCGAAATTACGTTAAGCTGCACAAATGTTTACAATCGCGAAAATATTTTTTATTACGATCGTATAGCAAACAAAAGGGTGAACCAATTACCCATAATCCCAAGTATTGGTGCAAATTTAACATTCTGATCTATGGCAAATACCCGTTATGTTTTTATTACAGGAGGTGTTACCTCTTCGTTAGGTAAAGGTATTATTTCCGCTTCATTGGCAAAACTTTTACAATTAAGAGGTTATAATGTTACTATTCAAAAGCTCGACCCATATTTGAATGTGGACCCCGGAACATTAAATCCATATGAGCATGGTGAATGTTATGTGACTAATGACGGAGCCGAAACAGATTTGGACCTGGGGCATTATGAACGTTTTCTGAATCGACCAACTTCGCAGGCAAATAATATCACTACCGGTCGTATTTATCAGAATGTGATAACGAAAGAACGCCGCGGAGATTTTCTCGGGAAAACGGTTCAGATTATTCCTCATGTTACAGATGAGATTAAAAGAAGCGTTAAATTATTAGGAACCAAACATAAATACGATATTGTAATTACTGAAATTGGCGGAACAGTCGGGGATATTGAATCATTACCCTATATTGAATCTGTTCGTCAGCTTCGTTGGGAAATGCCTGCTAAAACTGCTGTTATTCACCTGACTTTAGTTCCATATCTTTCTGCAACAGGCGAGTTAAAAACGAAACCTACACAACACAGCGTTAAAATGCTGCTCGAAAATGGAGTTCAACCGGATGTGCTTGTATTGCGCACCGAAAAGCCGCTGAACAATGATATTCGCAAAAAGGTAGCTTTGTTCTGTAATGTTGAAATGGAAGCTGTAATCGAATCACGCGACGTTAAAACTATATACGAAGTGCCTTTGCTGATGCACGAAGAAAAACTGGATGAAATTATACTCAAAAAGTTGGGGCTTCCGGCATTAGATGAAGCCGATTTAAGCAATTGGCGTAATTTTGTCAATCG
>CAZDUU010000413.1:0-2862 GCA_964508675.1 uncultured Bacteroidales bacterium
TTCATAATTCGATGAACAACTTTTTTCATCTTTTTTATAAATGCACAACGGGTTACATATAAGTCTTTTTGTTGATCGTTTTTGAAAGGAATTGAAGTTTTCGTCAAACTTGTCCATGGTTTTCTATTTTTTGCAAGATTGTCAATTAAAAGAGAAGAGTTAGGAGTTAAAATAATTCCAATACTTTCAAATGCTTCATAGTGTCTTGCTACATCAACTACGGCTGGTCCAAGAATAGAATTATATTCTTTCTTCATGAATAATATATTCTCCTGCTGCCATTGCTCCTCGAAAAACAACTTTTTTGTACAAAGAATCTCGAATTAAATCTCCAAGAACATATGCAATTCTTTCAAGCCACATACCATAAAATAAATTGTCTGACACAATATCTCCAGTGGGAAACTTTATTTTACCATTTTTACTTCCGAATTCTGTCATTTCTATAACAAATACAAGTGTGTCTGCAAATGATTGTGTATAGAAATTTATTTTTGAAGTATTACTTTTTATATTATGTTTTGAAGCAATTTTCCAACGAAATAAACTTTTTTCTATTAGTTCCTGTCTCAATTTAAAAAAATCAATACATTTTTTGATGGAAAAACCTCTTACACCAAGTGCATCAATCATGGTTACGATACCGTAACCATGAATAGGATCTTTTAATTTTGAATTATCCATTTTATATATTGTTCATAATATTTGTCTGGACTTAGCTTGTCTTATATTTAGTTGCGTTTATTATACATATTTGTTCTTTCAAAATTACTTCATTTCTTCCAAACAACAAACAAATTTTGTGATTTTTCTTGTGTGTTTACACAACCTTTGTCTCTCTTGTCAGAGAGGGGAAGAAAACTCCGTAGGAGTTTAATGATAATAGATTAAGATTTAAAAACGTTATTCGACCCCGTAGGGGTCGTATGTATGGTTTTCCGTTTTATCTACAAATATTTGAACCCGACGGGTTCAAAATAATTTGAAATAAATACCATTATGACAAGTCAAGCCTGTCATGACGGTAAATAGGGGTTCAAACCCTTACACCAAAAATACAGACATCGTCCACCTGCTCCTGATCGCCTTTCCATTCGGAAAAGGTTTCTGCTATCATTGTTTGTTGTATTTCCATGGGTAGATTTGTATCAGCTGTGAGCAGGTTTTTGAGTTGTTTGTATTTGAATTTTTTTCCAAGCGGACCGCCAAACTGGTCGGCAATTCCATCGCTGAAAAGGTAAATGCAATCGCCTTTCTGCAACGAGAGTGTGTGCGAAGTAAATGCATCCATACGCTCGTGAATACCGATGGGCATTTTATCGCCTTTTATTTCGGTCAGGGTAATGTCATTTTCTTTCTGACTTACAATATACACAGGGTTATTTGCTCCTGCAAACTGCAATTCAAGTGTTTCGGTGTTCACAACGCAAAGGGCTATGTCCATTCCGTCTTTTACAGAAGGTGTGAATTGTACATTTTCAATATTTTTTTTCTGTTGCAGAGCGTTGATAATATATTCGCGTGTTCTGATCAATATTTTTCCCGGGTCTGTTTCTTTATTCACTTTAATGGCGTCGTGCAGGGCAGCAAAACCAAGCATGCTCATAAATGCACCGGGGACGCCGTGTCCGGTGCAGTCGGCAACGCAAAAAACAATACTATTGCCAAAAGATTCGAACCAGTAAAAATCGCCCGAAATAATATCGCGTGGCTGGTAAATAATGAAATGTTTGAAAGGAAATGTAGCCCATTTGGCTTCGGATGGAAGAATTGCATTCTGTATTCGTCCGGCATAATGAATACTATCGGTAACTTCGGAAAGTATATATTCAATCTGCTTTTTCTGACTGACAACGGTATCGCGTTGGGCTGCAATTTCGTCGCGCTGAGCCTCAATCTCGACGTGTTGTGCACTGATTTCTTCATTTTTTTGAGTTAATTCCTCGTTCAGATTTGCGAGTTTATCGCGCTGGGCTTCTATTTCTTCTTTCTGTTGGAATATTTCGATGTTTTTTCTTTTCAGGGCAGCATTTATTTTCTTCTTAATCCGGTATCCCCTGTAAATGCTGAAGGCAAGTAAACCAATAAAAATGACGACTATACCGAGGAAATACATTACGAGTTGCTGTTTTTTCAGGTTTTCGAATGTTTTATTCAGTTCGCTTTTTTGTGAATCAATCAGATTTTTTTGACTTTTTATTTCCGATTCCTGATGGTCGAGTACTTTTTTCTGCCGTTCAAATTCTCTGACCTGATTTTCGAGTTCATTTTTCTTAGTAATAATTTCGTTCTCTTGTCCTTTGATAACGGATTGCTGAGAATTCAGAATTTTGGATTTTTGAGCGATTAACTGGATTTTAGTGCTAAGTTCTGCCTGACTTTCCAGCAAAAGCCTTTTTTGTTGTTCGAGATGTTTTTCTTTTTCTGCTATTTTTTCTGAAAGTGAATTTATCTGAGTTTCCTTTTCTTTTATTTCACGACTTTTATCTTCCAGCACTTTTTGTTGTTGGTCAACAATTTCTTTTTCTGCCTGAAGGTTATCCTGGCTTGTTTTGAACATGGATTGCCAGTCTTCCTCGTATTTTTTAGCAACTGTAAAAAGCAGGGGACTTACTTTCATTCCTCTTTTTTCAATAGCGTCCTTGTTTATTTCGACTTTTTTCAGCGCATTCTTCGGAATAAAGTTAATCATTACATCGTTGTAATTTTGACAGCTATCTGTAACAAGTAACGTAGGCCAATCCTAAATGGCTTTGTCAACATCGGGAACAGCATTGTTCATGAGTTGTGCATCGTGATGCATCTAAACATACCCGATGGCAGACACATTGGGAACATATAAAACTTCAACTTCATGCCACT
>CAZDUU010000414.1:0-2856 GCA_964508675.1 uncultured Bacteroidales bacterium
TCCGGAATAAATTTAACCAATTCCGTAACATAGGGATATTCTCTCTGAGTACAGGCAACAAATACCGGTTTATCATATCCTTTTAAAAGCGGTTGTACTTTGTAGGAAGATCCAAAATATTCACCGGGAGAGAATGCCACCACTGCTTTTACTTTATCATTTCCCTTTGCAATAATTAATGCCAATGATGCAGAAAACGATGATCCGACAAGAACAACTGGCTTTTTACTTTTTTCATAAGCATAATTTATAGCTGCCTCAATGTCGTTTTTTGTATCAAGGTATTCTGTCGAAAGTCTGCGTTTTTTTGCTTCTTTAGCGGTTTCATTCTGAATGAAATTAACCTGATCGCCAGAGCGTAAATCAACCGCTAAACAGCTATAACCTAAATTCATTAACCGGTGAGCCGTTTCCTTGTATTCACCTTTGCTATAGCCTGCCTGGTGTAATAAAATCATATAGGGCTTTGAAGCCTCCTTTTCATAATAGCTTGCAGTAACAGGAAGACTGTCTGATGAATAAAAAGTTATTGTTTCCTGAGCTGAAATTAAAAAAGGAAACAGGCATGTTGTAATAAAAGTAAAGAAACGAGTCATAATAATTAAAATTTTAGTTTTCGGCTAATACCCAGATATTGTTTTTTGATGCCTCTACTAAACCACTTTTAATTTGAAATTTAATTGTGTTTTTATCTTTATCAATAACTTTTATTTCTCCATCAGTTAATGTTGAAATAATTGGCGCATGGTCATTTAATATTTCAAATGCGCCAAAAGTACCGGGCAAAGAAACCAGTGTTACTTCGCCCTGATAAAGATTTTCTTTAGGTGTTATAATTTCAAGTTTCATTTTTTAAGCTTTAGCTTCAGCTAACATCTTTTCTCCTTTAGTGATGGCATCTTCGATTGTACCACACAAAATGAATGCCGCTTCTGGTAAATAGTCAACTTCACCGTCCATAATCATATTGAATCCACGGATAGTATCTTCAATAGAAACCATAACTCCTTTCAGACCGGTAAATTGTTCAGCAACGTGCATCGGTTGAGATAAGAATCGCTGAACACGTCGTGCTCTGTAAACAGTAAGTTTATCTTCTTCTGAAAGCTCTTCTATCCCTAAAATAGCAATAATATCCTGAAGCTCTTTATAGCGCTGCAAAATCTGTTTTACTCTCTGGGCACAATTATAATGTTCCTGTCCAACAATTTCAGGGGTTAAAATTCGCGAAGTTGATTCGAGAGGATCTACAGCGGGGAAAATACCTAATTCAAAAATCTTTCTACTTAATACTGTGGTTGCATCAAGATGCGAAAAAGTTGTTGCCGGGGCAGGGTCTGTTAAGTCGTCAGCAGGCACGTAAACAGCCTGAACTGATGTTATTGAACCTGATTTAGTTGAGGTAATACGTTCCTGCATTAGACCCATTTCCGAGGCTAGTGTTGGCTGATAACCAACAGCACTTGGCATACGTCCTAATAAAGCAGACACTTCAGAACCAGCTTGTGTGAAACGAAAAATATTATCAATAAAAAATAAAATATCGCGTCCCTTACCACCTTCGGCTACATCGCCATCCCTGAAATATTCGGCAACGGTAAGACCACTTAAAGCAACGGTAGCACGCGCTCCAGGAGGTTCGTTCATTTGTCCAAAAATCATAGTTAATGAGGAGTCTTCAAGTCCTTTTTTGTCAACTTTTGAAAGATCCCATCCTCCTTCTTCCATGCTTTTTTTAAATTCAGGACCATATTTTACAATGTTTGCTTCAATCATTTCGCGGAGTAAATCATTCCCTTCGCGGGTACGTTCTCCAACGCCTGCAAATACAGACAATCCGCTGTATCCTTTAGCAATATTATTGATTAATTCCTGAATGATAACTGTTTTTCCTACGCCAGCGCCTCCAAAAAGACCGATTTTACCACCTTTTGAGTAAGGTTCAATTAAATCGATTACTTTAATACCGGTAAATAATATTTCAGATTCTGTTGATAAGTCTTCATACTTTGGCGGCTTAGAGTGTATTGGTCGTCCATTTATTTTGTCCATTTCACCCAATCCGTCAACACTTTCACCAACGACATTTAGAAGTCTGCCTTTTATTTGGTTTCCAACAGGCATACTAATATTATCTCCTTTAGCAGTAACTTTCATTCCGCGGCGCAAACCGTCAGTACTATCCATTGCGATAGCACGAATAGAATGTTCACCAATATGCTGCTGACACTCAATAATGAGTTTTGTACCGTTTTCACGTTCAATCTCTAAAGCTTCCTTAATTTTAGGTAGCTCTGAGCCAGAAATTTCGAATGAAACGTCAATAACTGGTCCAATAATTTGCGAAATAACTCCGATTTTTTCAGCCATGACTAAAAAATAGTTTATTTAAATTAGCTACAAACCTACATAAATTTTCTTAAATATGAAAGCAAAATCGTCTGAATCTTTTTCTATAAATAAAAAAGGCTGTTTTAAAAACAGCCTTTTTTATTATTTTAGTACTTTATAGTTACCGCACCGGTTATTGGATCCTTATCTTCTGATATTTTGATAATGTATAAATAAGGTCCCATGGGCAAGTCTTTTCCGTTATATTTTCCATCCCATTGTTTTGATTTATCGGTATAATCAAAACCACTTCCGGTGTATATAAACAGAAGGTCACCCCAGCGATTATATATTTCGATACTTATATCCTGATATCCTCCGATTCCTAATATTTCGAAGGTTTCATTTTTCCCGTCTCCGTTGGGTGTGATTAATGAAGGAATAACGAGTTGGATATCGATTGTAAATGTATCTACCATGAGGCAATTATTAGCATCTGTTACTGTAACGATGTAATCATTTGCT
>CAZDUU010000415.1:0-2850 GCA_964508675.1 uncultured Bacteroidales bacterium
GCAAATAATTTTTCATAGGTTATTTTTATTAATTATATTTTTAATTTCGTTTACTTATTTTTCTTCATCAATTTGTTCTATTATATCATTGATTAATTCTACATGCTTACATGTGCTGCCGGATGATCTACTAATACATGTAAAATATTATTTACCTTTTTATATGGATAATAATTTCCATAAGGACTCGTATTGGGGTCAACAAATTCTTTCTTAAATAAATCTAGTTCTCCTAAATTCCAAAACCCCCAAATTACAACATTTGGTTTAATAATATTTATTTGATTATTAATTAATTCGAAATTACTTATAAAATTATTTTTTAATTCATTCAAGTTTGAAGTTTTGCTTTCTATATTTGGAACTTTTTTAATATTTATAACAGCAATTTGATGAAGAACATTAGCAATTTCATTTTTTTTCACAATATAAGGGATATCATTCCATTCTTTTTTATTTAAAATTCCATAGGATGCATAAATTATTGGATGCCACGTTTTCTCTGAAAATATTGGTTTGTATGAATATTTTCTTAAAAATGATAAATACCAATTTTTATTACTTGCAATTTTTTGTTCTTCTTCCCTGGTATCTTCTTTTATATAAGCCTCTTTTAGCACCCAGAGAATTTTTATTTTTGCATTTTCAAAAGTTTCTTCGTTAACAATACCATCATAGCAATAGTATTCTTCTTCCCGATAATGTTGATCTATTAAATTTTTTAATTCTTCATTTTTGCTCATATAATAAAAATTTAGTTTATACAAAAATACATTGTTTTATTATACAAACAAAAAAACCCCGCCAAAATTTGGCGGGGTTTTTATATAAATAATATCGTTTTGTTATTTTGTTGAGCCTTGAGCTAACTTTTTATAAGAAAAAGCAATTTTATCTAAATTATCACCACCATTAGCTGGAGCAGGTGTTTCAGTAATTGTTCCAACTTTAATAACAGCATAGTTTGTACCACCTTTAATTTTTGTAATATAAACTTCTCCAGTTGAAGGAGTCACTGTAGTTAATTCAGTTCCAGCTGCATATTCAGCAGTTGCTGATTCTACGGTTGCATTTGTATAATCAAAAGATGTACTTGCTTTAACAAATTTACTACCTGTTCTTGAAGCCCATTCTTTAGCCCAAGCATTTGTTGTTTGAGCAGTTGTAGTGTTATATAAGTCTGCACTAGTTGAAGATCCACTTACACCAACATTAGCACCAAGATCCCAGCCACCGAAGTTAGTACCAATAGCATTCCAAATTTCTCCAGATGTATTTTCATAAGCAAGTGGAGTTGTTTGAGCCTGCATTGTAACTGTAAATGTACCGGTAGTTGAACTAGAATTTTGGTCAGTAACTTCAAAAGTATAAGTTAAAGAAGTGTGGTTAGCAAAAGCTAATAATAAATCAGCTGAAGAAACCTGGAAAATGTAAGTTGCAGATGTTTGATTTTTAGCATTGTCTGTACCTGAAGTTCCCATTTTTGATGTAATATCAGAAGTAGTTGTACCTGTTCCTGTTAAGCTTGGGCCAGTAAGTTTTACAGTTTCAATTTTACCTTCTGCAGCAAAAGTTACATTAATATCAACACTATTAGTTCCTGTAAATACTAATGAAGTTGTACCATTTTGGAATGAAATACTTGGAGCTGGTGCAGTTTCGTCATCTTTTTTACAACTTGTAAAAATAGTAGCACCTGCTAATACGATTAATGAAATTGCGAATAATTTTTTCATAGATTTAAAAATTTAGTTAAACATGAAGCAAAGATAAAGCAAAAATTTTATATCAAACAAGATTTTAATCAAAAAAAAATATAAATAAGTATTTAACTACTGATTTATGCTCATTTTGGCATAGGGTTCTATATCAGATGTAATCCATTGGTTAGCACCCACAATAGAATGATGCCCTATCTTCACCCTGCCAAGTATTGTAGCCTCAGCATAAATCACTACATTATCCTCTACCATCGGATGACGGGGAATACCTTTAATGGGGTTTCCATGCTCATCCAGCGGAAATGATTTGGCACCCAAAGTAACTCCCTGGTATATTTTTACATTATTTCCGATAACACAGGTTTCGCCAATTACAATGCCGGTTCCGTGGTCGATGGCAAAATATTCGCCTATCTGAGCTCCTGGATGAATATCTATTCCGGTTTCTGAATGGGCAAATTCGGTGATAATTCTCGGAATAACCGGAATATTTAATTGATATAATTCGTGAGCTATGCGGTAATTAGTCATTGCTAAAAGTCCGGGGTAGCATTGAATTACTTCGCCTGAACTTTTTGAAGCAGGATCGCCCTGGTAAATAGCTAAAACATCTTTTGCCAGCATCTCCTGAATATGAGGAAGTGAGTTTAAAAATTTTAATGTCAACTCCTTTGACTGGCTTTGGCACATATTACATCTGGGTAAATCAAGCTGGCTACATTCTAGGCACAAGCCGGCATATATCTGCTCTTTAAGAATTTCACCGACTTCATCCAGCAGGTTTTCAATTCTCGATTTCCATGAAATTTGTCTGGGACTCTCGCCAAAGTATCCGGGAAACAGACATTGTCTCAGTATATCAACCATCTTTCTTAATTCTTCCCTGTTTGGCAAAGGATGGTTCAAAGGATGCTTATAAAGCAATGAACCGGCAACATCAGATTGACTCAACTGAGATGCAATTTTTTCAATCATTTCTTTAGTTTCCATTTTTTTCTTTAGATGCTTCGTCAATAATAGCCAATGCAAGTTCCAGGATTGTGGAATCGTCAATCCGTACAATACCTCCATCGGGCCCTTTTTCAGTATGGATACCTGTCACTGATTGCTGGTCATATTTGGCTCCGCC
>CAZDUU010000416.1:0-2842 GCA_964508675.1 uncultured Bacteroidales bacterium
TCTACCCATTGCTCTTGGAATTTTAGCTGCCAGTAATCAAATTAATGTACCTGATCTAGATAAATATGTAATAATGGGCGAGTTGTCTTTGGATGGGAAAATTCAACCTATTAAAGGTGCACTGCCTATTGCCATTCAGTCAAGGAACGAGGGGTTTAAGGCATTGATTCTTCCAAAGCAAAATGCCCGCGAAGCAGCCGTTGTTAATGATATTGATGTTTATGGAGCCGAAACACTCTCAGAAGTGATTGATTTTATTGAGCAGAGAAAACAGCTTGAAAAAATTTCGGTGAATCTTGAAGAAGAATTTTATTCCAATTATAATAATTACCAGATTGATTTTTCTGATGTAAAAGGTCAGGAAAATGTGAAAAGAGCTTTGGAAATTGCAGCAGCAGGCGGACATAATATAATTTTAATAGGGCCTCCGGGAGCAGGAAAAACGATGTTGGCCAAAAGAATTCCCACTATTTTGCCTCCTCTGACTCTGGATGAAGCACTGGAAACAACCAAAATTCATTCTGTATCAGGATTACTTGATAAAAACTCATCTTTAATGACAGTTCGTCCATATAGATCGCCTCATCATACTATAAGTGATGTGGCCTTGGTTGGCGGGGGAACTTTCCGCAACCCGGCGAGATTTCATTAGCGCACAACGGAGTATTATTTTTAGACGAACTTCCCGAATTTAAAAGAACCGTTTTGGAAGTCATGCGCCAACCGCTCGAAGACAGAATGGTTACCATAAGCCGGGCAAAATTCAGCGTGGAATATCCGGCCAGTTTTATGTTGGTCGCTTCTATGAACCCTTGTCCCTGTGGATATTACAATCACCCCGAAAAAGAATGTGTCTGCTCTACCGGAGTTCGTCAAAAATATTTAAGTCGTATCTCAGGTCCTTTATTAGATAGAATAGATATTCATCTTGAGGTTGTTCCTGTTCCGTTTGATAAACTGGCCGGGTATAAACAGCAAACGGAAACAAGCAGCCAGATCAGAGAAAGAGTTATTAAGGCCCGTCAGGTTCAGGCAGGGAGATATAAAGATATTGCAGGTGTATATTGCAATGCTCAGATTAACAGCAAGCAGATTCAAAAGTATGCTTTGCCCGATGATGCAGGAATGGCATTGTTGAAAAATGCGATGAATCGTCTGGGTTTATCTGCCCGTGCATACGACAGAATATTAAAAGTATCGAGAACCATTGCCGATATCGAAGGCTCAGAACATGTAAAAGCTGAACATGTTGCCGAAGCCATTCAATACAGAAGCTTAGACAGGGAAGGATGGGCAGGATAAAGTAAGGTAAAAGCAGAAAGTCAAAAGTGATAATTTTAGTTCCTAAAAATTACTTTCTAAATAATTTAAGTGTCGATAAATTGATTATTTTTGAGAGAATTTTGTGAAACTATAAGTTATGATAAAGCTCTGTTTTGTTGCAATTTCCTGTTTTCTCTTTAATAATATTTTTTCACAGGGAAGCCAGGCTGTTGTATTAGTTTCAGGTAAGGTTGTGAATGAACGTAATATGCAACCGGTCGAATCAAGAATTGTTTGGGAACAACTGCCAGAAGGCAAAGAGGTTGGTATTGCCCGTTCAGATCCAAGCAATGGTAATTACAAAATTATTCTTCCTCATGGCAAAAGATATGGCTATATGGCACTTGCCGAAGGTTATTATTCTGTTACAAAGTATCTTGATTTAACGAATCTGGAGCAATATACCGAAGTTGATGAGCAGAATCTTTACCTGGCTCCTGTAATGGAATCTCAGGTAGTAAGGCTAAATAATATTTTTTTTAAAAATGGAAGTGATGAGTTTTTGCCTGAATCAATTTGCGAACTCGACCGTTTTGTGGCATTCTTAAAGGTAAATAAAAAAATAACGGTTGAAATAGCTGCTCATACCGACAATGTTGGCGATAAAGCAAAAAACCTGGAACTTTCGCAAAAAAGAGCTCAAAAAGTTGTGGACTATTGCGTAAGTAAAGGGATAAAAGGTGATCGCATGACAGCAAAAGGATATGGACAGGCCCAGCCTGTTGCATTCAACGGGGACGAAGATGGAAGAGCCATGAACCGCAGGGTTGAGTTTAAAGTAACCTCATTAAAGTAATCCGTCGTTTGTCATTCTTTTTCGGCTATTTATCATTAATTACTTTAGTACGTTGATTTTGTAGCATACTTTTGCTAAAAAAAGATTATGGAACATTTTCATCAACATTTTAATCAAAACAAGAAATGCTGCAAAGGACTTAAAGGTCTTGTTTTTGGACTTGTTGTCGTTGCAGTGGGAGTGATTTTATTACTCAGAAATATGAATATGATAGACCCGTTTATTGCCCAGGTTTTAATTTCCTGGCCCATGGCAATAGTCGCATTTGGATTTATTCATCTTTTTGGAAAAGAATTTCCGTTTGGATTTTTGGTTATGGTTGCAGGTGGTTTATTGGTCGCTTCCAAATTTTTCGGCTTACCGCTGAATTTTGAACAGATTATCTGGCCGGCTCTTATCATTTTATTTGGCTTGATGGTCATCATTGGCAGCCGGATTTTATTTAAAGGAGGCTTCCGGCGTTCAAATGTAATCGACGATTCGTTTATCGAAGAAGTAAACGTTTTTAGCGGAGGAGAACACCAGATTACGTCTGATAATTTTAAGGGTGGAAAGTTTGTTTGTGTTTTTGGCGGAAGTAAAATTAATCTGCTTCAATCAACAATTGCAAAAGAGGGTGCACAAATTGAATTAGTCGCTGCATTTGGCGGATTAAATGTAGTCGTTACTTCCGATTGGACCATTAAAACGGAAGTTGTCAGCATTTTTGGCGGATTTGCCGAT
>CAZDUU010000417.1:0-2837 GCA_964508675.1 uncultured Bacteroidales bacterium
CACCTGTAGCACCAATTTATCCATCCACCAGTTTTTATTATGAGAATTTTCAATAATGATACCTTGCTGACCTAATGATAAAGAAAATATTAGGTTTTGCATGATATCCCGAACAACTATTCCAAAATCAACTGTATTTTGGTCTTTTTCAGATTGACAAATAAATTCTATGCAAACTTCTTCAGACGATTCAAACTCATTGCTTCCATTCCTTGAGGGTATTATTTTGGCATTATAAATATATAAACCATCCATTTCAAAAGGAATATCAAAATTCAAAACATCAAGTTTTACAATATTTGTTCGAACAATTGAATTTCTATTTTGGTATTTTGACAATAAGAGCTCTTCGTAGTATTCAGGCAATATTTTTAGTGGTGGCCCGTCGTTAATAAATTTCCCATTTTGCAAAACAATGAATCGGTTGCACAAAGTAATCAGGCTATTGATATGATGAGAAACTACCAGAAATGTTTTTCCGTCTGCATTTAAACCTTTTAAATAATTTAATGCTTTTTGCTGAAAACTTAAATCACCAAACGCTAATACTTCATCTATTAAAAAAATATCTCCTTTTAAAAAAGGAATCACTGAAAAAGTCAGACGTGATACCATCCCATTAGAATAGTGCTTTATGGGAGTATAGAGAAAATCTTTAATTTCTGCAAAATCAGCTATTTCATCAATCTTCTTTTTTACTTCTTTAACTGTTAATCCCAGGATTCTTCCATAAAAGATAATATTATCATACCCGTTCAGGTCTTTATGAAAACCTAACCCTGAATCTAAAATTGAAACAGGTTTACTCTGAAGTGAATATTTACCGGAAGTAGCTGGATATACTCCGCTTAAAATCTTAAGTAAAGTAGACTTGCCGCTTCCGTTGCGTCCTATCAATCCTACAGAATCTCCCTTATTAATATCAAAGCTAATATCATCTAACGCAGTAATAAAATCTTTTGAACTTGAAAAGGTTCCGGTCTTTTCTTCCCTCTTTCTGAATTTCTTTGTAAGATGCTCTATATGTATTGCTATTTCTGTCATTACAAACGTTCGGCAATTATTTTTTCCTGTTTATGAAAATATATTAAGCCTAATACCAATAAAAGTATAGAAAAAGCAAATCCGGAAAAGTAAAGCATTACAGATTCTGATGTATGAACAAATATTTTTCTATAAAACTCAATAACTCCGGAAATTGGATTTAGATACAAAAAAACTTTAAGCTTTTCGGGAATCATATTCGGGTGATATAAAACAGGAGTTATAAGCATTGTAAAACCGACAATATAAGGGACCAGTTGGTATATATCGCGCCATTTGATTGAAAATGCAGCGATCCAGATGCCAATAGAAAAACCGGCTACAAAATTCATAAATAAAATAAATGGCAATAGCATTAATGAAAACTCAGGTTTTAAACCATTAGCAAACATCAAAACAATGACAACAACATACCAAATAATTAAATCAAAGATCCCTGAAATTGATTTTGCTAATGGAAAAACTATTCTAGGAACTGGAGACTTCTGAACTATTTCCTGATTTTGAATTAACGAAATACTACTATGTGAAACCACATACGAAAAATAAAACCATGCCATCATTCCAGAATAAGCGAAAATAGTATAGTTAGGAATTTCGTGGCTGACTTTCATTAAATTTCCAAAAAAGAACGATACTACGACCAATGCCATTAATGGCGGAAAAAACATCCAGAACAGTCCTAAATGTGTCTGGGCATATTTGATTTTCAGTTCACGCCAGACAAAGACATAAACCAAATCCCAAAAATCCTTTTTCAGAAATTGTTTAAACATTTATTCCAGAATAATGGTTTTATCTTTCGGATATTTAACAGCATAAACAAATTTGAACTGTTTCGATTCTCCTGGTTTTAGCTGTATTTTCCAATACACAGCACCGGTTGTTTCGTTTACCTGGCCTCCGCTTAATTCCATTTTTTCAATTTCAATATCCTTATCTGTGCTTATGGGTAATTGCTCATACAGATTTAGAGTAACCGGAATCGTTTTATTATTTCTGACTAAAATCTGAAATCCTACACTTTGGCGTTGGTTCATTCCGATTAATTTCTTGCTCGAAAAATCTTTCATTTTTTCTCGCTTAATAGAAATACCTTTATCCTGACCCAAAGAGAAATCAACGGTATCAGAAATCACTACCCCATTGTAATTTGATTTACCAACATAGGTATTTTCAAAAAACAAATGCATTTCTCCTGGTAAAAGATTCATGCTTTCCCATCCTGTAACTTTTGCCAACAAATAGGCATAAGGATTAGCTTTAGGGTAAGCATAATATTCGTATAGGGCATTCATTTCAGAAACAGTCATTTCAACGGTAACACTTTGCCCGCCAGCCGGAATATCGTATGGTTTATCTATAACAAATTCGACAGTAGTCATATTCGTCTGCTGAGTAGTATAATCTGCCCCGGTAGCTGCAATGGATTCTTCTTTATCTTCCACCTGAACTTCGTTAAGTTCGGCTCTTTTTGCAGGTGCTGCACTGGCTTTACTATAGCGATTATCATAATCGTATGAATATGGAGCATAATAACTTAAATACCATGGAACAAATTCAGGTTTTGATCCCTGACTAAACGGATTAGCTGTAGAAAGTGTCATTTTTACATTATTCCAGTCTTCGCCGGTTCTTTGTTCTACATTTGCTTTATAAGAAAGCTGAATAGGACTGTTTACATTTTTAACTTTCAAATCATATAACGGATACCATGATGCAGAGCTGGTTACATAGCTAATATTAAACGAGGCACTGGTTTGAGCAGCAGTCCAGACAGCTATTAAAACTTC
>CAZDUU010000418.1:0-2836 GCA_964508675.1 uncultured Bacteroidales bacterium
CAGTGTATTGCATGGCTTGTGGTGATGGAACCAAAATGCTTGACTGGTAAGCAGACGTAGATTGTGTAGCATCAGAAATTTCGACAGAATATTCCTGATTTCCACATAAATTATCAAAGTAAACAATATCGGTCCCATTATAATTGGTGATGGATTGTGAATATCCAGGTAAGTTTAATGTATAGGGTGCAGTACCGCCTGAAGCACCAGTAATTTTTATTTTCCCGTCACACCAGTTTGCACAGGTTGTAGAAACTGTTTCATAAGTAATGGTGTATTGTGCCTGTGTTGAGAAAAACACCAGCACAAATAAAGAAAGTAAAATAGTTTTCATAAATTTTGAAGTTTTATTAGCTACAAATGTATTAAAAATAAAGTATTTACCAAATGAAAAACATAATTATTTATTAACAAATCTTTGAATTCGTTTTGAAATTCGATTTTTTTTGTACCTTTGTCGCGGGCAAGTCTTATACGACCAGCTCCCTCTAAACTCCCCCAGGTCCGGAAGGAAGCAAGGGTAAGAGGTTGTAGCGGTGCGATATAAGTAGCTTGCCCTCTTTTTTTTGCGGGTTATGCAATATTTTCACAAAAGTTTAGTTATTTTGCATAAGTTTTTTGATGCATGAACGTGAAGATTCTTTTAATATCATTCTTAATAATTATCTTATATTCAGGTTGTTCAACTAAAAGGAACACTGTTGTTTCACGCTCTTATCATAACCTTACTTCACATTTTAATGCTTATTTTAATGGAAACGAAGCATATAAACAGGGAATTAAAAGAATTAATGCCAATCCGGGTGACGATTACGCTCTTGTATTAAATGTATTTGCATATCTGAATAATGAAGCAGCAAAACAGGCCACCTCTGACATGGAAAGAGCAAAAGAGAAAGCTGCAATTGTTATTAAAAAGCATTCGATTACTGTTCGCCCTAAAACAAAATCAAACATGTCAGCCAAGCAAAAGGCATTTTATAGCAGAACAGAGTTTTGTAACTGGATTGATGGCAGCTGGCTTATGCACGGGAAGGCCAATTTTGTAAATCACGATTGGTATGCTGCTGAAGAAAATTTTGAATATATTGTAAAAGAATATTCATGGAGTCCGATTAAATTTGAAGCCAGCATCTGGTTGGCTTTGACATATATTCAACTGACCAAATACGAAGATGCAAAAGCTTTGTTAGACAGGGTTGACGGAGATAAAGATTTTCCAAAACGTTTAAGAAAATTTTTAAATCAATCTTATGCCCAATTGTATTTGAAACAAAATAATTATTCGGAAGCAACAGCAAAATTAACCACCGCTTTAAAATTTATTAAAAAACGTCAGGAAAAAGCCCGTACTTATTATATCTTAGCTCAACTTTATCAATACAATAAGCAATTGCCTCAAGCAAGTGAATATTACACATATGCTATTAAATATAGCAATAAATATGAACTGACCTTTAATGCACAGATAAACAGATCTACCTGTTACGAAGGTGGAAATGCCGAAACGATTAGAAAAGAGCTGTTTAAAATGTTAAAAGACGATAAAAATATCGATTATTATGATCAGATATACTATGCTATCGCTAACCTTTATTATAAAGAGAACAATGTAGACGAGGCATTAAATTATTATCAGAAAAGCATTCAGACAACTAAAAATAATGACCACCAGAAAGCTGTTTCTTATATGTGCGTTGGTGATATTAAGCTAAGTAAAAAGGACTATGTTTTAGCTCAGGCGTACTTTGACTCATCATTAACTTTAATGGACAGCAATCACCCCGAATATTCAAGAGTAAAAAAACTGGCTAATAATTTAAGCGTTTTAGCTGAAAACCTGGTTATCATACAAACTGAAGATAGTTTGCAACGTTTGGCAAAAATGTCAGAAAAAGATAGGAATAAAGTTATTGATGAGCTTATTCAAAAAATAATTGAAGAGGAAAAGCGTAAGCAGGAAGAAGATATGAAGCAGGCAAATAACCTTCAATTTATAAACCAGCAGAGTCTTAATCCGTTGGCAAATCAAAGTTCGGGTGGAAAATGGTATTTCTATAACCCTTCTACACTCGCAATGGGTATGTCGGAATTTAAACGCAAATGGGGATCAAGGAAGTTGGAAGATGACTGGAGAAGAAAAAACAAAGCAATAGTGCTGACAGCAGCTGCTGAAGATACAACGCAGGCAGCTGAGGGAACCCAGCAGCAAACGGCATCAAATCCAAAACAAAGAGATTATTATCTTAAAAATTTACCACTGAACGATTCGTTGATGAAAGCATCTGATAAAAAAATTGAGGATGCATTATTTAAATCGGGCGAAGCTTCTATGAATCAATTAAATGATTATCAGCTGGCAGTTAAACAGTTTACTACTTTGATAGAAAGATATCCAAAATCGCAGTACAAATTACTTGCTTACTATGATTTGTATCGTTTGAATAATATTATTGAAAAACCAGATATTGCCGCAATTTATAAGGATAAGATTATTAAAGAATTTCCGGATAGCAAATTTGCACAAATGCTCATGAATCCTAATTACATGAAAGAACAGGAAGAAAAGCTGACGCAGATCAAATCACTGTACGAAGAGGCTTTTGATTCATATAAAGATAATGATTTTACTGCTGTTTTTAGTCATTACAAAACGGCAGATTCACTTTATAAAGACAGTCCGCTTTTTCCAAAATTTAAACTTCTAAATGCATTGACATACGGACGAATGGGAAAAGTAAATGATTATAAAAGCGAATTAAATGACATTATTGAAAAATTCCCTGGAACTTCTGAAAAACAGGATCGAGTCCATCCAGCCGGCTCGAATGGTTAT
>CAZDUU010000419.1:0-2819 GCA_964508675.1 uncultured Bacteroidales bacterium
AGCAATTTGTCTCTGATTTTCACATGCGCACGGTTTACAACGAAATAAAGAAACAATTTCCCAATACCAACGATATTGACGAACAGCTTTCAAAGGCTTTTTCCTACTACAAGTATTATTTGCCCGACAAGACTATTCCACAGATATACTATTATCACGGAGGTTTTAATCAATCGGTAATTACAACCGACAGTATGATTGGAATTGGTCTGGATAAATATCTGGGTGAAAATTATCCTTATTACGAAAAGTTAGGTCTGCCTGATTATCAGCGTAAAAAAATGCGCCATGAATATATAGCTTTGGATGCTATGCGTTATTTTCTGAGCGGAATATTTCCATACAATTCTGAAACCGATGATGTAATTTCGCACATGATTTACGAAGGTAAAATTCAGTATTTATTGTCGAAATTTTTTCCTGATACGGACGACAGTTTAAAATTCGGATTTTCGGGGAATCAGGTTACCTGGTGTGAGAAAAGCGAACGCAGCATCTGGCAATACCTGATTGATAAGAAAAAGCTTTTTAGCACAGATTTAATGGACATTAAACGTTATACCAACGATGGCCCTTTTACCACTACATTTCCCAAAGAATCGCCTCCCAGAGCAGCTGTGTGTTTGGGATATAGAATTGTTTCAAAATACGCCAAAAAACACAAAGAGTTGAAGTTGAGTGATATAATGTCAATAAAGGATGCTCAGAAAATAGTTCAGGAATCGGAATATAACCCATAAATACAAAAGCTATGTTCAGCGAAAAAAAGAATATCCTTGTGCTGGCTCCTCATACCGACGATGGTGAATTGGGAGCTGGTGGAACCATACATCGTTTCTTAAATGAAGGTCAGAATATTTTTTATGTGGCATTTAGTACGGCAGAGGATTCCATTCCTGAAGGATTTCCTTCCGATATTCTGAAAAAAGAAGTGACAGAAGCAACCAGTGTATTGGGGATTAAAAATGAAAATTTGATTATTTATGATTATCAGGTTCGAAAGTTGAATTATTTCAGGCAGGAAATATTGGAAAACCTGGTGAAGCTGAAAAAAGAAATTCAGCCCGATTTAGTTCTTATGCCCTCATTGCACGACATTCATCAGGATCACTCCACTGTTGCTCAGGAAGGATTAAGAGCATTTAAAGATATCAGTATTTTAGGATACGAGCTCCTTTGGAATAACTTATCATTTGACACAACCTGTTTTGTAAAACTAAATAAAGCAGATGTAGAGGCAAAATGCAAAGCATTAATATGTTATAAATCACAATCGCAAAGAGATTATATGTCGGAAGAGTTTATTATGGCTCATGCTAAAACCAGAGGTGTACAGTCAAGAGCTGATTTTGCCGAAGCTTTTGAAGTTGTCCGTTGGATTTTATAATATGGAACACCAAAAAAAAGTACTGTTTTTATTAGATAATTGTTTTACCAACGACAGAAGAGTTTACAGGGAAGCAAAAGCACTTGTTGATAATAACTATGAGGTACTTCTTGTTGCAGTAAAAAGAAAAGATTTACCTTTAAATGAAGATGTTGACGGAATAAAAGTACTCAGGCTTTTTGATAATGATATTTACGACATTAAAAAAAATGGTTGCTTTAAAAAATATGCAAAATATCTGGTTTCTAATCACCAATTTGAAGCGATACATGCAAATGATCAGATAATGCTTCATTTAGGTGTCAAAATAAAGAGCATAAAACCAGATATTAAGCTGATCTATGATTCTCATGAAATGTTCTATGCCTGGCCACTTAATACAAATGCTAAAGGCTGGATATATTTAAAGTCATTAATTGTCAGATATTTATTGAAAAAACGCGAAGCCAGGAATATTAAAAAAATTGACAGATTAATTACTGTAAATGAATCAATCAGGAAATCAATTTTAGCTTTTTACAAGCTTAATTTAACTTCTGCTTTTATCAGAAATATTCCGGAAATACCTGAGATTAAACCGAACAATATTTTGCGTTCAAAATATAACCTGAATGCTGATGATAAGATTTTAGTTTACATCGGAGCGAATATTTATCCTAAAACGATAAATATTGAACAAGTTATTAAAGAATTTTCAAATAAAAAAGGAGTGTACATGATTTTTATCTGTGCCGATAACTGGGGCAGAAAAGAGGTAAAGTCATATGCTGATGGTATCGGTGTTAATAATTTGTTTTTTCATGATTTAATTCCGGTTCATGATATTCCTGATTATTTGGCAGGTGCTGACGTGGGAATCCTCTCTTCCTGGAATAAAAAAGATTTATCATACTGGTATGGCTTGGATAATAAGCTCTTTGAATATATGATGTCGGAAATTCCTATATTGGGGACACAACAACCGGAGTATATCAATATTATTGAGAAATATAAAATAGGCTTGTGTATAAATCCTGATGAAGAAAACTATTTTGGTGCCTTTTTAAATATTTTGGAGAATTATAGTTTTTATAAAGAAAATCTAATTAAGGCTAAAAAAGTATTAAATTGGGAGAATGAATCCAAAGTACTGGTTAACTTTTATCAAAATTTGTTGAATCCATGATTGTTTCTGCTCATCAACCACATTATCTTCCATGGATAGGGTATTTTAATAAAATACATTTATCAGATGTTTTTATGTTGATGGATAATATGGTTTATACGAACAAAGGCTATATTAACCGGAACAGGATTTTAACAAAGAACGGTGTGCAATATTTGTCAGTTCCACTCATTAAACCAAACGGGCTCGATACAAAAATAAATGAATTAATCATTGAATCTGACAACCGTAAAATATGGAACGGAAAGCATTTAAGGGCTATCAGGC
>CAZDUU010000420.1:0-2818 GCA_964508675.1 uncultured Bacteroidales bacterium
AGAAAAGAAGAACCCGTTAAAGAAAAAACTGAAACTTCGTCGGATTCATTAATTGACAATTTTCTCAATAATGCCCTCAATATTCCCAGGATTAAAGCTGACCCTAACAGTATTCAGGACGACCTGACTGAAAAAATGACACAACCCGAAGAATCAGAATTTATTTCCGAACCTTTAGCTCAATTATATTACAAACAAGGCTATTTCGAAAAATCTTTAATAATGTATCAAAAATTAATTTTGAAATATCCGGAAAAAAGTATTTACTTTGCACCCTTAATTAAAGAATTAAAAAATAAACTTGATAAATCTTAACGACTATGCTTTACAACATTGTAATGATCCTGATTTTCATCGTAAGTATTCTGATTGTTTTAATCGTATTAGTACAAAACTCTAAAGGTGGCGGATTAGCTGCCAATTTCGCAGGTTCAAGCCAGATTATGGGTGTACGTCGTACAGCCGACTTTTTAGAAAAAGCCACATGGACTTTAGCCGGTGCATTGTTGGTATTATCTATTGTTGCAAGTATGAGTATTCCAAGAGAAACAGGCGATCCAAACAAATCAAAAATTGAAGATAAAATAATGAATATGCCCGGCAAAACCGAAACTCCGGTAATGCCAAATCAACAAGCACCTGCTAACCCAGCCCCACAAAAATAATTGAACATACTAAAATACTATAAATTAATGTCAGTGTTATCACTGACATTTTTTATTTCACAATGACATAAAATCTGCTTTTTTGTCATTAAAAATATAATTATTTCCTTTGGCATGAAATTAGAAAATCCCGAACGTCAAATTTAAAAATCATAATGTCTATGAGCAAAATCAATTTAAAACCATTAGCAGACAGAGTAGTAATTGAACCAATGGCTGCAGAAACAAAAACTGCAAGCGGTTTGTATATTCCTGATACCGCACAGGAAAAACCACAAAAAGGAAAAGTTGTTGCAGTAGGTACAGGTACCAAAGACGAGGACATGAAAGTAAAAAAAGGTGATGTTGTTCTCTATGGAAAATATGCCGGAACAGAAATCAACATTGGCAATGACAAATACTTAATCATGCGTCAGTCAGACATTTTAGCAATTATTGAAGAATAACCAATTAAATTAATAATAGATATGGCAAAAGAAATTCTATACAGTTTAGAAAGCAGAGATTCCTTAAAAAAAGGAATTGACAAACTTGCTAACGCAGTAAAAGTAACTTTAGGTCCACGCGGACGCAATGTGGTTATCGAAAAAAAATTCGGTGCTCCACAGGTTACCAAAGATGGTGTTACAGTAGCAAAAGAAATTGAATTAAAAGATCCTTTTGAAAATATGGGTGCACAGCTTCTTCGCGAAGTTGCTTCAAAAACATCCGATAATGCCGGTGATGGTACAACTACAGCTACCGTTTTAGCTCAGGCTATCATCAATATCGGTATAAAAAACGTTACAGCAGGTGCAAACCCAATGGAAATTAAACGTGGTATTGACAAAGCAGTTGCTGAAGTTATAAAGAGCCTCAAAAAAATGTCAAAAGAAGTTGGCGACGATTACAACAAGATTGAACAGGTTGCACGTGTATCTGCCAATAATGACAGTGAAATTGGAAAACTCATTGCCGAAGCAATGAAAAAAGTAAAAAAAGAAGGTGTCATCACTGTTGAAGAAGCTAAAGGAATCGAAACAACCGTTGACGTTGTTGAGGGAATGCAGTTCGACCGTGGTTATATTTCACCCTATTTTGCTACAAATACTGAAAAGATGGAAGCTGTAATGGAAAATCCTTTCATTTTAATCCATGACAAGAAGATTTCAAATATGAAAGAATTCCTCCCCATTCTCGAAGCTACAGTTCAGACAGGTCGTCCTTTAGTTATTATTTCTGAAGATATTGAAGGTGAAGCATTAGCTACATTGGTATTAAACAAATTACGTGGTTCTATCCGCGTTGTAGCTGTTAAAGCTCCCGGATTTGGTGACCGCAGAAAAGAAATGCTCGAAGATATCGCGATTTTAACCGGTGGTACCGTTATTACCGAAGAACGTGGTTTCAAACTCGAAAACACAACTGTTGATATGCTTGGTACAGCTGAAAAAGTTATCGTTGACAAAGAAAATACAACTATTGTAAACGGTAATGGCAAAAAAGCTGATATCGCAGCCCGTATCAAACAAATCAAAGCTCAAATGGAAAATACCACTTCACAGTATGATAAAGAAAAATTACAGGAACGCCTTGCTAAATTAAGCGGTGGTGTTGCTGTTCTTTATATTGGTGCTGCTACCGAAGTTGAAATGAAAGAAAAGAAAGACCGCGTTGACGATGCATTACATGCTACCCGCGCTGCTGTTGAAGAAGGTATTGTTCCCGGCGGTGGTGTTGCATATATCCGCACTATTCCAAGCCTTGAAAAACTTAAAGGATTATCAGAAGATGAACAAACCGGAATCGATATCATTAAACGCGCATTGGAAGAACCATTACGTCAGATTTCAGAAAATGCAGGTTTAGAAGGCTCTGTTATTGTTAACAAAGTAAAAGAAGGCAAAAATGACTTCGGTTACAATGCTCAAAACGAAAAATTTGAAAATCTTTTCGAAGCAGGCGTGATTGACCCGACCAAGGTTTCACGTGTTGCTTTAGAAAACGCTGCTTCAGTTGCAAGTATTTTCTTAACTACCGAATGTGCTATTTCAGAAATTAAAGAAGAAAAACCTGTAATGCCTGCTGCCCCTGATATGGGCGGAATGTATTAACAGCAAGTTAGTTTAAAATAAAAAAAGGCTGCCTTGAATTAAGGCAGCCTTTTTTTATCT
>CAZDUU010000421.1:0-2813 GCA_964508675.1 uncultured Bacteroidales bacterium
AATATAGTCTGAATGAGAACAATTCCATTATTTTTGCTCCCGGCTTATCTGTTCAGAATAATAACAGTTCAAAATCTGTTTTGGCAGCAACTACTATAGGAACAAGCATATTAAACAATAGTAATCTTATTAATTCAGATTTAAATGGCATTAGTTTGTCGTCCAATTTACTTTATCGCCACAAATTTTCGTTAAAAGGCCGCACTCTATCACTGAGTATAGATTATGCCCGGACTGAAAAAGATGGTGACACTAAAACAATTACAAGTGTAAATAGTGGAGGTGAGCTGATAAGCTCAACCAATAGCAGGAAGGATATTGATGAACAGGCAAATAATCAGGGAATAACACTGACTTATACTGAACCCCTATTTAAAAACTGGTTGGGTTTGTTTACTGTTAATAATTCGTGGGTTACAAACAAAGCTAATACCACAGGATTGGCTTATGATACATTATTGCAGGATTATTCAAATCTGGATATATTAACTTCAAATAAGTATTCTTACGAGACACAGATCAGTAAAGCAGGCACTGCAATAAAGTACAGCAAAAACGGCTTAAATTTAAATTCCGGAATTGATATACAGAGGAGTATTTTTGACGGCAAAGAGGTTTATCCGACTATATTTAATGTCAATCATTTATATTCAAATATATTGCCTAAGGCCGATTTGTTTTATCATTTCAATAGCATGGGATTTCTGCATTTAAATTATAGGACAACAGCTTCATTACCTTCATTATTGCAATTGCAAAATATCCTTGATTACTCAGACCCTGTAAATCTTTATATTGGAAATCCTACATTGGATCAGCTATACAAACATTCATTCCATATAGCATTTCATAAGATAGATTCAACAAGGACTAAAAACCTTTTTGTTGTTGCAACAGCGAGCCTATCCGATAACTATATAGCTAATAGTACATATACATCTTTAGTTGATTCACTGATTTACAATAATATTTTGCTGAATAAGGGTGTTAAACTGACTTATCCGGTTAATATGACGGGTTACAGAACATATAGTTTGTTCACAACTTATAGTTTACCTGTTTCATTCATACATTGCAACTGGAATATTTATGGAAATTACTCTTATTCTTCTGTGCCATCAGTTATTAATGATTTAAAAAATAATGCGGTGACAAACAGTGTGGGAGGAGGAACCGGATTTGTAAGCAATATCAGCAAAAATGTTGATTTTAGAATATCACAGTCATTAAAATATAATACTATTCAAAATTCGCTGAGTCAATATTCCAATTCGTCATATATTTCGGCAACTACCAGCTTTAATATGAACCTGACCATTTTTTCAAAAGTCAATTTTTCTTTGGAATCTTCTTACAATCGATACTCTGGTTTAAGCCAGTCATACGATCAGGAATATATACTTGCTAATGCCAGTATTGGATATAAATTCCTGAAAAACAACATAGCTGAACTGAATGTTAAAGTCTATGATATATTTAATCAGAATCAAAGCTTAAGTAAAAATATTACCAGTACATATATAGAAGATGTTGAAACACAGGTTCTTAAACAATATGTGATGATTAGCTTTATATATAAAATAAATTCTTTGTCATCAAATAATAACAATTCGATGCCCGGCAATGGAAATATGCCGCCACCGCCTCCTATGAGGATTGATTGAAATATGAAATATTGAAAAATAATAATTAATGCGAAATATTAAACTATTAGTATTGCTATTAGTGTTGGCTGATTATGCCTTTGCCCAACAAGAATATTTTTTTAATACTCAAAGTAATGCGTGTTATTTCAGGTATTTGTGTTATGCTCCGAATAACGATTATTTGTCTGTTAAAAGACCATTTATATTTATTATGGCTACGTCTGACAAAGAGTTGAATGAGGTTTTTGCAAATGACACCATAAAAAATTATCCTCAGTTTTTTGATTACATGTTTGTTTATGTGCCGGCTAAATCAAGAAATCTTGATAATACTTTTAGTTGTATTACTCCTTTAACGAGCTTACTTACACAAAACTATAAATGGGGTAAAAGTAACCTGTTCTTATATGTATATGACAATTCAATTACATCAGAAATGGTTGATCAATATTCCATGCGGAATCTTTTTAAACAAATACGTTTATCAGTTGACGATAGTTCACAAACAGCTAAAAAAATAACAACGGATTTTAAAGAAGACATAAGCAGTTATAGAACAGAAATGCCTGAGGTAGAAGAGGATAAATATGCAACCTATTATGTTGAAGAAGATGAGGATTCTGATAATGTTACAAGTGTTGAGCAGCCTAAAAAGACATACTTTGGCCCTCCATCAACCCGAAACTATACTTTAACCGGGATTATCCGAGATAAAACTACCGGTGAAGCTTTGCCATATGCTGCAATCATAATTAAAGGGAATAAATCGGGAACAACTACCAATGCCGAAGGTTTTTTCTCGCTTTTAAAAGTTCCGACTGATACATCAGTTTTGATTGTGCAATACGTGGGGTATAATACAACCGAAATTTATTTAAATCCCCAGATGCCAAAGAAAAATCTGGTGATTACACTAAGACCGGTAACTCAAATGCTTAAAACAGTGAATGTAGTCGGGCACAAAGATATTGTAATATCGGCCAGAAGTGAAGTTAGTACCGTTAAAATGACACCCAAGAAACTCGAAACGCTTCCTAATCTTGGTGAAAGAGATATTATGCGCTCAATGCAGCTGCTTCCGGGAGTTACGGCTTCTATGGAATCTTCGTCAGGTTTATATGTGCGTGGTGGAACACCCGATCAGAATCTTGTGCTGTTTGACGGCTT
>CAZDUU010000422.1:0-2794 GCA_964508675.1 uncultured Bacteroidales bacterium
GTTCTATGCCTTTCGAAAATGAACATTTTGATGTCGTAATTTGCAACCACGTTCTGGAGCATATTGATGATGATTTAAAAGCCATGAGCGAAGTTTACAGGGTCCTGAGAAAAAACGGATTCGCAATTTTACAGGTTCCTATTGATTATAAAAGAGCTAACACGTACGAAGATGCAAGCATAACCGACCGCAAATCGAGGGAAGAAATCTTTGGGCAATACGATCACGTAAGAGTTTATGGGCTTGATTATGGTAAAAGATTATCTAAAGCCGGATTTGAAGTGGACGAAAACCATTTTGTTGAATCATTCGCAAAAGATCAGATTGAATTTTATCGCTTTGATGCAAACGAAATACTTTATATTGCTCATAAAAAATGAATGATTCATTACTCATAACCGCATATTTTCCACCTGTTTCATACTTTTCCTGCATTAAAAATTCCGAGAATATTTTCATCGAAGCAAAGGAAAACTATCAACGACAAACCATCCGCAACCGCTGCCATATTCAAACTGCAAATGGAATTCAAACACTTAATGTTCCCATTAGAAAAGACGAGGATAAATCTATAACTTCAGTAAAAGTAGACTATTCCACTCCCTGGAATTATAAGCATGCCCACGCTATCAGATCAGCTTACGGGAAAACAGCATTTTTCCCTTATTATTACGAAGAACTGATAAGTCCATTGTTTGAAAAGCACAAAACACTTTTTGAATTGAACCAAGCCATAATTGAAAAATGCATAAAGTTTTTACAACTAAATAGAAATATGCAGTTTACGAAAAAATATTCAGCATCGCACCATGACTTGAATGATTTAAGAAATGATTTTTCTAAGAAAAATCCACCCTATGTTCAAAGTTATAATCAGAAAATATATATCCAGACATTTTGCGACCGATACCCGTTTATGAGCGATCTGAGTATTCTTGATATAATATTTAACACCGGAACAGAAGGAATTTTATATCTATAATTAATCAAACTTCTTGGCTTCTTCCCAGATTTCGTTCATTTCGTCTAATGACATATCGTGTAACGATCTGCCTTTCAACAATGTATTATCTTCCAGATAATTGAATCTCTTTATAAACTTACGATTAGTATGTTCCAATGCTTTTTCGGGATCAATGTCATACAGGCGTGCTGCATTAATGATGGAAAAAAGCAAATCGCCCAGTTCAGCTTCAATTTTTTCTTTGCTGCTCATAGCTATAGCTTCTGCCTTTAGCTCACCCAATTCTTCTGCAACTTTGTCCCAAACCTGCTCGCGGATATCCCAATCAAAACCCACTCCCCTAACTTTTTCCTGGATACGAAAAGCTTTTACGATAGCTGGCAGCGCCCTAGGAACACCTTCCAATACTCTTTTTCGTCCGCTTTTGAGTTTTATATCTTCCCAGTTTTTCTTCACATCTTCGTCATCATTCACTTTTACATCGCCATAAATATGCGGATGGCGCTGAATAAGCTTTTTATTTATGGAATCCACAACATCCTCTATACTAAAAGCATTTTGCTCTTCACCAATTTTTGCATAAAAGACGATATGAAGCAAAATATCACCCAGCTCACCTTTAAGTTCGTTGGTATTATTGTCATCAACTGCTTGTGCTAATTCGTAAACTTCTTCAATAGTAAGTTTTCTAAGGCTCTCAAACGTCTGTTTCTTGTCCCACGGGCATTTTTCGCGAAGTTCATCCATAATTTCAAGTAAACGGACAAATTTTTCAGCAGCATCCTGATTATTCTTCATCATGGTTTACGTGGTTAAAAACATTTTCTATGGTCCAAGCCTGGGGTTCATCAACACATAAGCTTTTCAGAGTAGAGATAACTTCTTTGAACAATTCCGATTTTTTGTACTGTTTAAAGTATTTTTCAGCTTCCCAAATAGTGTATGTATAGTAAATGTTTTTATTCTTCTTTTCGTGAAAATAGTCGAAATGAAGACAACCCTGAAGACGCAGTTTCTCGTCGTGCAAATTATTCATAAACAATTCAAAGGCATCAACTTTAACGTCTTCGACCTTCATTTTTACTACGCGTAATATCATAAAATTTCAATAATAATATTCGTACTCGGCTTTATATTATACAGTTCGCTAATATTTCCTTCAAATATACCAATTTCTAATAAATCCAACGAATTAAAGACAGCAAAAAGTTCATTTTCGTCTTTATCGCAATCAGAATAAGTATTGTAAATTTCTTTAATGCTTTCATGCTTGGTATTCGGATAGATAATATAGTTTTTATCTGCAACGCACTTCGTAAAATAGCTTTTAGAGATGTTGCTAATGGCATTTCCATACGAATCAATATAAATGATTGTACCGGTTATGGTATTGTCTGAAAAATGCGGGTTAAAATGTTTTGATTTTACAATCTCAACTTCCTCATCTGCCCAATCATTTAATGACCCGTTTTTCAATAAAAAATCAATTGCAGGGATAAAAATATCTTTCTCGGGAAAAGTGGAACTTTCAAATGGAAGTGAAAACACTTTTTCCAGCTGTTTGTCATTCAAAAAACCCAAAATACCATTATTAGCACAAAACACATGACGATTATTTATCCGTGCATATACATAATCCTGATCTTTGTCAACTACCGATTTTACACTTACAACAAAAATGGTATCTTCAGGATAGGTATATAATGATAACCTCAGAATAAATGCTGCTTCAAAAATATCATGTGTATTGATATGATTATTGGCAAAAGCTATTTTAATATTGTCGTCGATATTATGTAATAAACCTTCAACAACTACACGATAATAATC
>CAZDUU010000423.1:0-2793 GCA_964508675.1 uncultured Bacteroidales bacterium
ATTTTAATGCCTCATCGTACGATTTGAATTTTCCGGCATAATAGATAGTACTTTCGCCTTCGGTTGTCTGGTCAACAGCATATTGGCCAGATATCTGAACGAACTTGGCGGCAATCTCAAAAGGAACTTTTTCTTTAAATGAGCCTATCTGAACGCGGAAATACAGATTCTGAACATCTACATCGGTAACCGGTTCAGTATTGTTGTCGTTGTTTGTCGTAGGGGTATAATTTGAGCTGACTTTATCAGATGATTTTGTCACGGCATTGGGATTCATCGCTTCAATATTTGCTGCTTCGTTTAATGTAATTTTCTGTCCCTTGTAATAAGCTGAAACAAAGGCATCCTTAATTCCTATGGCAACGATTTTTGCTTTTTCGGCGTCAGCATCTTTCCTGCTGCTAAACTTGCCTACCAGGTAGCGAATAAATCCGTAGGAATGGTCTTCGTATAAAGGATCAAGATTTTTCAATGCTTCGTGCGAAACCGGTTTTTTGAAAACACCTATCTGAACCGTATAGAAGAGCTCTTTTGTGTTATTGACCACAGTGCCTAAAGCAGCCTCGTTATTGGTATTTTCGGTTGTCTGATTATTGACAACATTGTTCTTTTGAGCAACAACCGGAGAAACAGATGTTACGTTTTTAATTTTTTCAGATTCATCGGCAACCATTTTGTCATATTCGGGAGATGACGATTGCTTTATAAGTTTGCGTGCTTCAAATAATGTAATTCTCTTGCCATTGTAAAAAGGAACTACAAATGCATCCTTGTAACCCATGGGCCTGATATAATCGCGAACCATGATCGCTGCTGCTTCTGAGTAAAACATTCCGACAAAGTAGCGATAATATTTGCTTCCCTGAAGTTTTTCGGCTGAAACCGGTGATAATCCGGTAAATGTTTCGGCCTTTACAGGAGTATTAAAAGCCCCTATCTGGACTTTAAACACCAAACCTTCGGGCAAAGGCTGATTTATGGGAATCGGGTTTGCTTCAGAATAAGGGCTCGATGGCATAAAGCTAAATCCCATCGGAACTGACACATTGGTAGGAATGATATTTTGAGCCTGATTATTTACAACATTTTCGTTTTTGTTTACATTCTTATTTGAATTGTCTGCAGTATTATTTGCCTGTTCAGAATTATTGTTTTGTTCCGTATTTTGTTTTTTCAGGTTGTCTTCTTCGTTATTTTGATGGTTGACTTGCTCAGTCTTGTTTTCGTTTACATTATTCTGGTTTGCATTTTCGTTGTTTGGTTGTTCAGTTGCATTGTTTTGATTCGTTATTTGCTCCGTCTTGTTCTCATTTACGTTATTCTGATTTGCTTTTTCGTTGTTTGGTTGTTCAGTTGCATTGCTTTGATTCGTGATTTGTTCAGTTTTGTTTTCATTTACATTGTTTTGAGTTACATTTTCGTTATTCTGATTGTTTTCAATTTGTGTACTTTTAACTTTATTGGCATCATTCTGTTCCATTTGAGCAAGTTCTTCGTTACTCATCGGAGTAATATTAGCGGGAGTTTTGATTACAATAAGTTCATCAATAGTCTGTTTTTTGGGATGCTTTTCGGCATATTCCTTAATTTCTTCGTCCAAAGGCTTTAATTTCAGATATAAACCAAAAGCTTTTTCCTGCTGTTCGATTGCCAGTTTTTCAACAGAGTCTGCTTTCAGTAAATAATTGTATGCCTGATAGGGGTTTTCAGTGATAAATGATTTCTCGCGAAGTTGTTTTGCCTGAATGTACATTTTATTTGCATCTTTTTCCAGTTGCTTGCCTTGTTTAGCCTCAGTAGCTTTATTGTTCTTCGGTCTGATATCAGTAAATTTTGTCTGATACAAATTGTAATAATTGTCATTAACATTTTCACTCAACTCAGCTGCAGTGAACTTTCTGGAGAAATATTCCTTTTCGAGTTTTGGAATTGATTTTTCTGCTTTCTTTTTTTCAGATTTATTGAGTGATTTTTGTGCAACTTCCTTGGCAAGGGTCAGTTTTGCTTCGTATTTTTCAGCTTCTGTGGTAATCTGATTAATCGTCGTTTGTTTTGCCTGAGCTTCATCAAGTTTTGTTTTTTCTTGTTCGGTCAGATTAAGGTTTGACAATATTCTCTCGGTTTTGATACGAACAACATCATCTACATCAACAGGTTTATCAAGAGCTTCAAGGCGGTCAATTTTTGTCAGATTATTGGTTGCCACGAATTCTACCGGTTCATTATTTGTCAAAGCGTCCAATGCATATTCCTGGTTATTTAAGGCTTTTTGTTCCAGTGCCAACGCTTTGTTCAGTAATTCAACCTTATCGCTGTTGGTTGCTGCGGCTTTACTGGTTGTTCTTACTTGTTGTGCTTCATTGTAGTAAAAATCGGCTTCTTTGACAAATTGTGAAGCAATGGACTTATTTTCGTCAAGAATGGCTGTTTCCTGGGTCAGGTTGTCTATTTTATTTTTATATACGTAGTATTTCTGACTGTCTGCTTTTGCGTAAATATTATGAGCATCGTTGATTAAGGTTATGGATTGCTGTTCTTTTTTGTCAACATCTTTTAAAATTTCTTTCTTTTTTGCTGCAGAATAGGTTTTTGCTGCTAACTGACGTTTTTCCTCTACTTCTTTGAAAATGGAATTTCCCTGAGAAAGTTTTAAATCTGCCTTGTCTTTGTCGCTTTGATATTGATAGATGATTTTACTTTCTTCGGGAGTGATTTCCACTGAAATATTTTTCGTCTGATTTGTATTATTATTTGGCACCAGAGCTGTTTCATTGGACTTTGCTTTTGTTGTAT
>CAZDUU010000424.1:0-2793 GCA_964508675.1 uncultured Bacteroidales bacterium
CAATTATGTCAATGAAAATAGCAACCGAACTTTTTACAATTAATCCAGAAAACGGAGAAATCAAAGCGCTTACTACCGTCAATAAAAATATTTACGATAAGGTTAAGATGGGAGAAAGCCGTGAGCATTGGATTAAAACCGTAGATGGAAAACAAATGCTGGTATGGTTAATTTTCCCTCCAAACTTTGATTCTACAAAAAAATATCCTACCTTATTATATTGTGAAGGCGGTCCTCAAAGCATGATAAGTCAGTTCTTTAGTTTCCGTTGGAATTTCCAGATTATGGTTGCTAATGATTATATAATTGTAGCTCCCAATCGTCGCGGATTACCCGGATTTGGACAGGAATGGAATGCAGAAATTTCAGGCGATTACGGCGGTTTGAATATGCAGGATTATTTATCGGCAATTGATGATGCTAAAAAATTTCCTTATGTTGATGCAGATCATTTAGGTTGTATAGGAGCAAGCTATGGAGGATTTTCTGCTTATTGGTTAGCCGGACATCACCAGAAACGTTTTAAAGCTTTTATTGCTCATTGTGGAATGTTCAATTTGGAAAGCCAATATGCCGAAACTGAAGAAGTTTTCTTTACAAATCATGACTTAGGTGGTGCATACTGGGAAAAAGACAATAAGATTGCCCAACGTTCTTATGCAAATAGCCCTCACCGTTTTGTTCAGAATTGGGATACACCTATTATGATAATTTCAGGAGAAAATGATTTCCGTATTCCTTACACAGAAAGTTTACAGGCATTTAATAGTGCTCAATTACTTAATATTCCAAGTAAATTATTGATTTTTCCCGAAGAGTCACATTTTGTTCTGAAACCGCAAGATGGGATTCTCTGGCAACGTGAATTTTTCGCTTGGCTTGATCAGTGGTTAAAACCAAAAGTAAGCCAATAGACAGAAAATAAAAAAGCCCCGATTCCGGGGCTTTTTTATTTTTTAGGCAAGTGCTAATTATTTTTTCTTACCTTTTTTTGCTTCTGCAGCAGCGATAGAATCAGCTTGAACTTTAGCAATAGAATCAGCTTGAACTTTGTTGATACTGTCTAATTTTAATTGTTCAGCTTCAGCTTTAGCAATAGAATCTTTCATTAAAGAATCTTTCTTTAAAGAATCTAATTTTGCTTGTTCAGCTGCTTTTTCTTCAGCACTTGGGCCACAGGCAACGAATGACATCATACCTGCGATCATTAAAAGACCAAATAACTTTTTCATAGGGTTTTTATCAATTTTTAATTGGTTAAATCGGTGCAAATTTATATCTCTTTTAGATACGTTATTCAATTTTGTAAAAAAAAATTAACAAAGTTATTAACAACTGATAGTTAATTAGTTGTGAGTGTAATTTTCAATTTTATTTATAAAATTTTGAAAATCAGAGGGCAACTCAGAGTCAAAAGAAAGCATTTTTTTTGTTTTTGGGTGTATAAAACCTAAAGATTTAGCATGAAGAGCAAAACGAGGCATTTGTATGAAACAATTTTCGATGAACTGCTTGAATTTAGGGCTGTTAACTGATTTTAAAATTTTATCACCGCCATATTTTGAATCGTTAAATAACGGGTGTTTAATAAATTCAAAATGTGCACGTATCTGATGAGTTCTCCCGGTTTCTAATTTACATTCAATGAGACTCAAAAAATGATAATCTTTTAAAACTTTAAAATGTGTAACAGCATGTTTCCCCTGGCTTTCATCAGGGAATACCGCCATTTTTTTCCTGTCTTTTAATGAACGCCCAATGTTTCCTGTAATAGTGCCACTTGCTTTGTCAAAAGTGCCCCAAACCATAGCAATATAAGTTCTTTCAGTAGTTTTTTCAAAGAACTGCTTTGCCAAAAAAGCATGTGCATAATCATTTTTTGCAATAACAAGAAGTCCGCTTGTATCTTTATCAATTCTGTGAACTAAGCCAGGGCGAATCGTATCACTTAAACTTAGTTCTTTAAAATGGTATAATAATGCATTAACAAGGGTTCCGTAATAATTTCCTTTTGCAGGGTGAACAACCATTCCGGCAGGTTTATTTACCACAAGCAAATCGTCGTCTTCATAAACAATTTCAATAGGAATGTTTTCAGGAATTAAATCATATTCGTTTGGCGGGTAGGGAAGAACAATTGAAATTGTATCAAGAGGTTTTACTTTGTAATTGGATTTTACCGCTTTTTCATTTACTAAAACACAATTTGCTTCGGCTGCCTGCTGAATTCTGTTTCTCGAAATCTGGTTTAAGCGGTTGACTAAAAATTTATCAATTCTTAATGGCGTCTGACCTTTGTCAACAATTATGCGGTGATGTTCAAAAAGGTCATTATTATCTTCGCTTTCGTTTAAATCAAATTCAAGTTCTTCATCAATCATGAGTGGCTGATGATTATTTTATTGATTATCGGTTTGTTTTTTACAATTGTTTGGAGGAAATAAATCCCGTTTTCCATTTCAGAAACATTTATGGAATTTGATTTTCCTGATTTAATTATTTTGCCCGTAATGTCGAAAAGAGAATAATCAATATCGGTATCATTAGAAATGTAAATAATCTCACTTACCGGGTTTGGATAAGGTTTAAATCTGACATCAATATTATTGTGGCTTATTCCTACAACCGGCTGCTTACTGAAAACAGGACGAATCATTGGAGTTCCCTGGTAAGGAAGTTTATTCCAGGAGCCTGTTAAGTTATAATATACCTGGTCTGAATAATCATTATTGAGGTCGAAACCTAAGTTCAATAAATCAGTAGTTGTCTGAGTCCAGCCGATAAAAATGTCGT
>CAZDUU010000425.1:0-2789 GCA_964508675.1 uncultured Bacteroidales bacterium
TGTTAATTTTTAAATACACTAAGCGTCATTAAGAGATTATAAGTTAGTAGTAAAGAACACCAAAAGTTGCGTTATATTTAAGTAACGTTAAATATTAACTTTCTTTTGCTCGCCCATAAAGTCAAGGCTTCGACAGGCTCAGCCTGACTTATATATATTAACCACAAAGCATCGAGGATTCTCTATTTTGTCAGCTTGTTTACTGCATTCAGAATCAAAACTTAAAGCCAATCCCGACATGAAAATGAAAAATGCTTCCGGGACCGGTTACATACCAAAGGGCATCGTCATAAAGTTCATACTTTTGATTATCCCTTAATATACTGGTCGGAGCACTCATTTTACTCAAATTAAATCCAACAAAAGCATCGACGGGTATTTTATCATTGATATACCATTGATAACCCACAGCAGGACCTCCTCCGAATGAAGAAAAACCGGTCATTTTCTTTGTGGAAAGTGTGTCAACTGTTCCGTAATATTTATATTCCAGATTGCTCTGAAAAAAGCCTCCCATCACCTTTAATTGTAGATATAATCCTCTGAGATTTTCAGAAAAGAAATAAAAGCGGATAAACGGATCAACTCGTGCACCTTCAAAATATCCATAATAAATATTCAAGTATGTTCCCAAAGAAATATCCTTGCTATTCATTTGCTGTTCATATTTCACCCTGAATTTATTTACAAGACCTAATGGGGCTACGGTAACCACCCTCACCTGCGAAAAGGCAAAAGAGCTGGCAAAGCACAGAGATAATAATAACAGTTTAGGTTTTATCATTTTATTCGATAATTAGCTTTTGGTATAAAGTTTTTCCGTTGTTTAATTTAACAGCTACCATGTAAAAGCCTTTTTCCAAATCGGATAAATTAAGAATTACATTATTGGAGCTGAAACTAAAATCGCGGATATGCTTACCATCCATTCCCTGAATTGAAATCCTTTCAACAGAAGTATTGAAAGTACAGATATGTAAAACATCTTTTGCAGGGTTTGGATATAAATTAAACCCGTTCACCTCATTTTCAGAAATTGATGAACCGCCTAAAAGCAATGTATCGGTATATGCCGAAATACAGTGAGCATTATAAGCTGTCGTAGTATAAATATATTGCCCGTCCTGATTGTACATATGGTAAGGAGCAAAATCAGTTCCTGCCTGGCCATCACCAAAATCCCAATGTATAGAGTCCACATTTTGCGACTGATTGTTGAAGACGACATAATATGGAGCCTGGGTTCCGATTACATTTGTCTGAATATTTATAACCGGAGATTGCCATATTGTGATATAACTACTCTGGGTCAAGGTGTCAGAGCCATTGGCATTATAAGCTATCAAAGTAACATCAAAACTTCCTCCCTGACTGTAAACCACCTGTGGATTAGGTTGATTTGTAGTGATTGGCGTGGCTCCGTTTAAAATCCATCGAACAGAATCAGCTGAAATACTTTGATTTGAATACTGTACTGTCTCACCTGAACAAATCTGGGTTGTACTTGAGTTAAACTGGGCATATGGCAAATTTCCATTGGGTAAATATTTGGCCCCGTCTGAAGAAAACATGGCAGAAACTAGACCTGCATTATTAATAGCTCTCACATTCACAAAATAAGTTGCTCCAACTGTTAATGTTGCATTTGTAGTAAAAAAGTTATCAATCGCATTGTTTGTCCATGAAATCACATTACTGTCACCTGCCTGCGTACCCACAGAATACCAGTACTGATAAATATCTGAGTTAGGGTCAGAAAATGCCGGCCAGTTGGCAGAAATACTATTGGGAGTAGTGATGGTATCTACATCACCCGATAATCCATCAGCAATAGTCCCGGAAAATACAGGGGCCGTCCAGTCCACATTCAAATCTTCATAAGCTATGGACGATAAGTTATTATTCACATCCATAACAATGGATTTGACCTTTGCCGAAGGAGTTGACGGATTTGAGTTCTGGTAACGAATATCTTTAGTATTGTCGCCTAAAGTAACAGTAACGTTGGGATAACGTGAGCGGTAAACTTTCAATTCGGTAACATTAAATGTACTATTCCCGGTTCTGAAACTTATATAATTGCCATTGGTTGAATATGGACTCGGATCTGTCCAACTTCCAAGGTAAACATCATCACGCCAAATTTTAATCACTCCTGAAATGCGGTCATAGGTTATCTTAAAATCATACATCTGATTTACTGTTGTAGCGACATTATAAATGGTGTTTTCCAATGTAAATGTGTCATTTACCACTTTATAAAACTGCATCTGCTGGTCTTCAATCCTGAACCAGATGAAGTATGAATCATTACGATTGGCCGTGTTTGCATCGTCGCAAAAGAAATGAAAACCAAAACGTTTATTGGTTCCGCTTCCTCCTACCTTTGCCTTAAATTGATATAAATAGCGATTGGAGAGCGTCTGGTTCAATGCAGAATATATATTGGAATTGGTAGCTGCTTCGTCCGATTGAATCAGCTCTCCTCCGGCTACATTCCAGGTTCCAGCATATATATTCCAAGAAGGCTGCATATTGTCAAAATTATCACCTAAGAATCCTCTGGTTGCATTAGCACTCCAATATTGTCCATCATAATCTAATACCTGATAAAAGGACTTATCAACATTAATATTATCATTGTCGGTAAAAGTTGCTGTAAAATCCTGCGTTTTCCAGTTTCCGGAGGTTGATATTGCTGTTGTCGGAAGCACATTATCAATATTACATTGCCATATTGCTGACCAGCCTGATTTGTTAGTTGCATTATCACTTTTAAAACGAACTGT
>CAZDUU010000426.1:0-2783 GCA_964508675.1 uncultured Bacteroidales bacterium
CAAACGGGGAAATAATATGACAACTCAACTACCCTCTTAATTGTCAATGCACGTATACGAACCGCATATAATAAAAACAGGTCATACTTTTACTTAAATATCATTTCAGATAATTGCAAATATCCACTCAGTTCACCCTATGAGTTAAAACACACCTTTGGCAGGAGTGATCTGAACTATGGAAACATGAATATTAAAAAGTAAAATTTATTCAACAAACTCTCCCCTGTCTCTTACAACTTGCAAAACTTCATTATTATCAGTGGTGACAAACGAGCCTCATAATTTCTCATTCCCAGAGGGGAATTTAATTTGTATTTTAATTCAACAATTTTCTTAGTCTCGCGACATTGGTTGATGGAAGAAATATACTGTTCGTAAAATTCTCCCGAAAAAAAGTCGCTTATATGCTTACCAATAACACTTTCGTGGGGAACATCAAATTTTTTATCTCTATCTGGTTTAAAATAAACATAAAAGTTATTTTTGTCAATAATAAATATCAGATCAGGTATAGCCTCTAATAACATTTGAATACGATGTTCATTTTCTTTAAGCGCCCGCTCTATTTTCTTTCTCTCAGTTATATTTCTGATGATAGCCTGATATAAAATCCTTTTATTGTTAACTACAATTGGACTCAAACCTACTTCTGTATCAATTATTCTATTGTCCTTGTTCTTAAATTGCCAATAAAATGCCTTAGTATCTCCAGTCATTGCATTTAACGTTTTCTTACTAAAACGCTCTTCACTTTTAACATTATTATGCTGAACTTCAGGCGACAAAGACAAAACATCCGTTTGTTTTAATTCTTCTTTACTATATCCAAATATTTGTTCTGCATTTCTATTGGCTTCTACAATTCTTATTTCGTCAATTAAAATAATGGCATCACTGGCTTCTTCAAATAATGAAACATACCTTTTATTTGTTTCCATTATTTCCAATTCAGAATTCTTTTGTTCTGTGATGTCAATAAAATAGCCTAAAATATCATTTGTCTTGTCTTCTTCATTATAAATGATACTTGAAAAGTCTTTTACCCAAATATATGACCCGTCTTTCTTTTTCATCCTATAAGGACTAAAGGGTATCTGACTTACATTTTCTTTTATTGCTTCATTTCTCTCATTTGTATGTATTTCAACATCCTCAGGATGAATTAAATCATCATATGAGATAATGCCGGAAGTAAAATCCTCTATGTTATATCCTAAAAGTCCTTCAACGTTTTCAGAAATATAAACAAATTTTTTAGAATCATCCGCTTTTATCCTTGTAATGACAACACTTCCCTGCATAAACATTTTTCTTTCATCCAGCAACGTTTTATTGAGTTTTAATATGTTGTCTTCCGTCTTTTTTAATCTGGTAATATCTGTAATAGAACCTGCTAAACGAATAATTTTACCTTCCTCATCTTTTAATAACTCTCCTCTTTCAATGACCCATATATAGTATCCCCTTTTATGCATTAATCTGAATTCGTTCTCATATATCGGGTTTTTACCATCCAGATATTCATTTAAGGTTCTGATTGCTTTTTCTTTATCTTCTGGATGTATCAGGCTGTCACGGGTTCCAAACTCATTTTTGAGTTCGTAATCTTCATAACCTAACAAGGACTTCCATCTTGGAGATAAGTAAACGGTATTTTTTAAAACGTCCCAGTCAAAAATTCCATCATTACCACCACGGGCAATTAGCTCGTATCGTTCCTGACTTTCTTTTAAATCATGTAAATATTGCTCACGCTCTGTAATATCAAGTGTCCAAATCAAAACTCGCCTTATTTCTCCCCTTTCATTGACTACCGGATCTAAGTGGGTTTCATTCCACCTTAATTCACTTTTCAAAGGGTAAGACTCTTTAAAAAATACACTATGACCCTGTTTTGCTAATTCAAACTGGCTTAAAAAATATTCTTTTCTGTCGTCCTGGGGAATGAGGTCTAAAGCATTATCTCCCTTTTTTAAAGGCCTGTTAAATTCTTTGTATATTACATCTCTAGCAGACTTATTATACGCAACAATACTCAAATTTAAATCGACAAGATAAAAACGTTGAATACTGCTGTCAAAGATAGGCTTCAGCTCATTCTTCTGCTCTTCAAAATCCATCTCTAACTTACGAAGTTGTGTAATATCTGAAATAAGCAACAATATATGTGTAACGTCTTTTTCTACTTCAACCGGTATCCAGTTTATCTGAATAAAAATAATATTTCCATCCTGTTCTATCATTCTTTCAGTAAAATGAAATACTCCGTCGTAAACATTCTTTGTAAGGGAATTTATTTCATTCTTTTGAAGGTAAAACAGAACTTTTCCAATTTCATCATTTTCATTTAAACGGCTATTTAATTTTTTTTCGTAGAACTTTTCAGTTAATGCGTTATAGAGTATCAGTCTATTTTCTTTATCAAAAAGCATTACCATCTGGTTTACACCATTAATAAATGCAGTTTGAATGGATCCTACCTTTTTAAATCCTTCAGAAAATTCAACGAGTGGTGTAATCTCCTGAGCAAATACAGCTAAAGCATATACCTCGTTTATTTCATCAAACAATAAGCTGTAATTTAGCTGAATATATTTAGTTTTATCCTCGTGATTCAGTTTCACAATAGCATTTAAAAAACGGCTTTTCAATACCTCTTCAACTACTTCGTACTGAAAAGCATTTTCGTCTATCCCAAGAATATTGTATAAATATTTTCCAATTAGATTTTCTATTTTAAAAATAAAATTAAAAGCCTGATTCGCATTTAATATTTTACC
>CAZDUU010000427.1:0-2782 GCA_964508675.1 uncultured Bacteroidales bacterium
TACTATTTTCTTTGATAATACAGTATCAAACAGTTTAAAACGCTTAGTATTTACATGGATAAATGATGCTTCAACTGCCAATCAACCTCCAATTGCTATTGATGATATCGATATTCGTGCTGTTACATGTCCTAAGCCAATTAATTTGACTGCTTCTAATCAAACTTCATCATCTGCTACATTAGGTTGGACGGAACAAGGAAGTGCTACACAATGGCAAGTTCAATATGGTCTTCAAGGATTTGTATTAGGTACAGGTACAAACCAGTTAGCATTTACTAATACTGTTAATATATCAGGTCTATCATCAGGTTCATATTATAGTTTTTATGTAAGGTCTATTTGTGGAGCAGGCGATACAAGTTTCTGGGCAGGTCCGTATATATTCTATGTGCTTTGTGATGCAACAACTGCAACTTATACACAAAATTTTGATGGAGTTACAACTCCTGCATTACCTTTATGCTGGACAAAGAAAATTGTTTCAACATCAACCTATCCTTATGTTGAAACTTCTACTTATTCTCCAAATTCATCGCCCAATTGTGTAGAACTTTATAACTCTGATGCACAAGGAGTAGCTACGCATATTTTGCTTATATCCCCACCTTTTAGTGATCTGTCAAGCCATTTGAACAGAATCCGTTTCAATTTAAAAGGTGATACAGACGAAAAACTTGTTGTTGGAACAATGACTGATCCTGCAAATGAAAACACATTTACAGCAATGGATACTATTTCAATACCAGACACATGGACTCAAAAAATAGTTTCATTTTTAAATTATAGTGGTACAAATCAATTTATTGCATTCAAACATGCAACAGTGTCAACATATACAAGCATTTATATGGACGACTTTGTTTATGAACCACTTCCAACAACTGATTTAGCAGTTACGCAAATTTTAAGTTCAAGTGGTTGTGGAACATCAACAATGGATCCGGTTACTATTAAAGTTAAAAATCTGGCTTCACAATCTTATTCTAATATTAATGTAAGTTATATTTTAGATAATGGAACTGCCGTTACACCAGAAATAATTGCTCAAACATTAATTCCTGGCGATTCATTAATATATACTTTTAATGCTACAGCCGATTTATCAAGTTACGGAGTACATTCAATTAAAGCATTTGTAATAGAAGCTTTAGATGAAGATCATAATAATGATACCATTGTAAAACAAATAATTGCTTCACCATTGATTTCAACTTTCCCATATCTTGAAAATTTTGAAAATAGCAATGGAAATTGGTTTACTGGTGGTGTAAATAGTACTTGGCAATGGGGAGTACCTGCTGGAACAGTTATTAATACCGCAGGTTCTGGTACAAAAGCTTGGGTTACTAATTTGACAGGAGTTTATAATGATGATGAAAACAGCTATGTTGTAAGTCCATGTTTTAATTTTAGTTCATTAGCAAATCCTTACGTGTCATTAAAACGAATTGTCAGTGCTGAAAACAGTTGGGATGGTGCATCATTACAATATTCTACTGATGGTGGTGATTCATGGAATAATGTTGGATTATATAATGATCCCAATAACTGGTATAATGATACGACCATTTACGGTTTATCATATTCAGGTTCTCAAACTGGTTGGACTGGTACTTCAACTTGGGTAACCAGTATGCATTCTCTAACAGCATTAGCAGGCCAGTCTTCTGTTAAATTTAGAATAGCATTTGGAAGTGATGGAAGTAATTATGTAGCATATGAAGGATTTGGTTTTGATGATTTCAATATTTTCGAACCTACTGATTTAGCAATAGTTTCTCCTCATGATAGTTCAACAGCATACTATTGCGGTTTGACCAATGATGAACCAATTTCAATCTGGATTAAAAACGTTGCTTCACAATCTGTTTATCCGGGTGAAGAAATTCCTTTGTGGTACCAGTTAAATAGTAATACTCCAGTAGCAGATACCTTAACATTAGCAAATACTTTACAGCCTGGAGATTCAATCCAGTTTACATTTGCACAACATGTTGATATGTCTGCTTTAACTACATTTCTATTCCATTATTGGATGGATTATGGACCAGATTATAATACATCAAATGATAGCATTCTTTATACTGTAGTTAATTATGTATTAACCGTAAATATTGCTGGTGGAGATACTGTTTGCATTGATCCTATTTTCTTACCTTACACATTAACATTGCAAAATAACCCATATCCATATGACACTTATTCATGGAGCAATGAAGCAGGAACTTTAACAGGCACAGCTTCAATGTTCGATACTCCTGCATTTGGATGGTATTTCGTAACAGTAACTCATGGAACTTGTACAGCAAACGATTCAATTTTTGTATGTAATCAGACTATAGTAGAACCGGTTTCTTATGAAAACATCTCGGTTTATCCCAGTCCTGCACCTGTACAATTATTTGTTGTTGCTAATTCACTTCCTCAAGCTGATTATACTTTGAATTTGACGGCAGTCGATGGTCGAACCATTTCAAGTAAGAAATATGCTAATGTTAATCAGATTAGTTCAACTATTCCAACAGCTCATTTACCACAGGGAGTATACTTCCTTACTTTAACCAATAATAATAAAACATGGAAATTTAAGGTTATCAGGTAAACAAACTGAATATAAAAATAATAAAGGCTGTCAAAAAATGACAGCCTTTTTTTTGTTTCTTTACCTATTATTTGTATTAAAATATTTCTTTTTTCATTACCTTTAAAGTTCTTAAAAAAAGCATTCTATGAAATTAAAAATAGGTGACAAAGCTCCTCAGTTTGAAGGATTAGACCA
>CAZDUU010000428.1:0-2776 GCA_964508675.1 uncultured Bacteroidales bacterium
AAGGATCAGTAATCCGATAGCTGTTGAATACTGTGGATTATTCATGATTTTTTGTGAATTCTGGTTTATATGCACTAATGGAAATCCGGTGCGTGTTTCTAAAGTAGTGCAATACGAAGCCAGCTGGGGAATATTTTTAAGCAAGGCTCCACCGCCCGTGATTACTAAACCAAGGTTAGCGAACTTGTTTGCATTAGCCAGTTCAAATTGATGGTTGATAAATCCGAAAATTTCTTCAACTCTGGCCTGTATGATATTTGAAATATTGTAAAGTCCGATTTCCTTGTTGTCTCTGCCTTGGATGTTACTCTTAATAACTACAGTTTCGTCGCTATCCTTGTCTTCAGGGACTGCTTTTCCGAAAGTTACTTTCAGGCGTTCTGCTTCGTTATAAGTAAGTCCGAAAGCCTGCTGTATATCCAATGTCACCACAGATCCGCCAAATGGAATCACAGCGGTGTGTAAAAGCATGTTTTTGTGATAAATGGCAAGATCGGTCGTCCCACCGCCAATGTCAATCATGGCAACTCCGGCTTCGATCTCTTCAGGATAAAGAACAGCTTTTGATGAGGCAATGGGTTCGAGGAATATTTTCTTTAGCTTCAGACCTGATTGCGCAATACTTTTCTTAATGCTGTTGATATTGATTGAAGCTCCGATAATTAAATGAAATTTGGCTTCAAGGCGTTTTCCTATGCATCCAATTGGATTCTCAACTGATTCGCCATCGAGTTCGAATTGTTTTGGAATAACTTGTAACAGTTGCCTTCCAGGGCCCAAGGTTATGTTTTCCTGATTTTTTACAAAATCGGTTATTTCCTTTTCGGTTATTTCTTCTTCACTGTGAATCCGGTTGATATAATCGGAGTTTACAACACATTCAATGTTTTGTCCGGCAATCCCTACATAAACTTCACTCATTTTCATCCCTGCCTGTTTTTCGGCTATGACAACAGCTTCTGATATGTTTTTAATAGTATCAATCACGTTAAAAACATTGCCTCGCTTGACTCCTTTTGAAGCTACATGTCCTAAACCAAGAATGCTAAATGTCCCGTTTTCTTCATGACGTCCGATTAGTGCTACTATCTTGGTTGTCCCAATGTCAATGACCGAAATAATATTATTGCTGCTCATATATAGATTGTTTTTTAGTACATACTATCTGATTATTGTAAATTAAATTTACTTTTGAAAAGGCATCCCAGCTGTCCTGAGAAAGAACTTTTTCGTAAAAAGCTTTGAGTTTTTTGAATTTCATTTCCATCTGTGTAGTGTCGCCAAAAATGATGGTAAAATCACCGAGTTTTGGTATTATCTCAAATTGCTGGTCTTCGTTTAGATAAACCTGTTCTATCAGCGGGTTTAATATACTGTCGTTATAAATATATTTGCTGAGGGCATAGATATCGTCGAGTAAGGTTTCGCGTTTTAGTGCATCCTGCTTTTCTGCTTCTGAAGCTTTTCTGTTGCAGAATAAAGCATATGGTTCATTGATAGTGCCATTTGCAACTAAAACACGGGCAGTATATTTTTCTGAAAGCGGGAACAGGTATCCTTCGCTGTCAACATAATAGCTTTCGTAATTGTAATTGATAACGCGTAAAATCGGTGTCCTTTGCGTTATATCGATGTGCAAATATCCGTCTAATGTTGTATAAACCTGTGCGTTTTTTACTGAGGACAAGAATCTGATATCGTTTTCGATATTATTAAGCGGTAGTTCGCTTAGTACCTGATGGGTTATTTTATAATTCTTACTTCTCAAAAACTGAATGACGTCAGCGGAATCAATAAAATGGTTTTGATTTGAATCAAGAATGTTTACGAGAATTTTTTTGCAAAGTTCTGAATTTCTTTGTTTTTCAGTAAAGCCTAACGAAACCACAAAAATCCCGATAAAAATCAACCAGATAAAGCTTTGAATGGCAATATGTAACCATTTATTTTTCATTCAGACAGCTTTTTATGGGTTCTACAAACTGGTCAATGTCGCCGGCTCCCATGGTAAGCAGGAGCTGTGGCTTTTCTTTTTCTACTTTTGATAAAAGTTCCTGCTTGCTTACGGCATATTTTTCCTTAATCGTCACTTTATCAAAAATAATTTTACTTGTAACACCTTCAATAGGTAACTCGCGTGCGGGGTATATATCCATTAACCATAACTCGTCTAGAAGTGAAAGCGATTGTGCAAATTCGTCTGCCAGATCGCGTGTTCTGCTGTACAAATGCGGTTGGAAAATTCCAGTGACTTTATGATGTGGAAAAACTGTTTTGACAGAATCAATAAAAGCCTTGATTTCTTCCGGATGATGTGCATAATCGTCAATATAAATACGGTCAGAAGAATGAACCTGAACATCAAAGCGACGACGAACGCCTTCAAATCCTTCAACAGCCTCTTTAATTTTATCTTTATCTGTTCCAATCCATAGACACAGCGAGGTTGCAGCCAAAACATTTTCGACGTTGTAATCACCGGTGATTCCGGGGCGCAAATCATTAATATTTCCCCATGGGGTATTCACATCAAAAATAAAGAAACCATTATTAATTCTAATGTTTGAAATGGTGCAATCGGCATTTCCCTTTACAGAGTAGAATGCAATCTGCTTGTTATGTAAATCGGGGACGTAGGTAATATCTTTCTTTAAAAGCAATTTACCGCCTGAAATGATTTTTTTCGCAAAGTCGTTATACGCTTCTTTTAGTGCATCGTAGGTCTTATAAATATCCAGATGGTCAGGATCAATCGCTGTAATGATGGCTGCATAAG
>CAZDUU010000429.1:0-2768 GCA_964508675.1 uncultured Bacteroidales bacterium
AGGTGATTTATGACGGATCAATGACTAAAATAAAGAACAAACGCGATGCTATTTCGTCGCAAATGGATGCCGTGCAGTCAAGACTGAATTTGTCTGCTCAAAAAGACCTGCTCAATAAATGGGTATATCTATACTTAATCAATAGCAAAACCAAAGAACAGCTGACAGAACAAAAAAATGTGCTTTCGAAAAAACAGACCGATGTTCAGAACCTGATTAACGGAGGTATTGCTACTCCTGCAGATTTAGATGTTCTGAAAGTTGAAATGCTGAAAATAGACCAACAAATAGATGCTTTAGATATTGCCTGCCAGAATATCCTTGTCAATATTGAAGTTCTTACAGCTATGGAAATGAAAAGCAAACTGGTGGGCTATGAAAATGAAAATGTCATTATTTCAGATACAATCAGGCGCGATGAACTTACACTGTATGAAAAAAGAGAAAATATGAGCAATATCAGTTCAGAATTGGCTTCAAAATCAAGATTGCCGCAACTGTATGCATTCGGGCAGGCCGGATATGGGAAACCCGGATTAAATATGCTCTCCAATGAGTTTAATACTTTTTATTTAGTAGGAGTTAAAATGGTTCTCAATGCTTATGATTGGGGCAAAAGCACTAAGGAAAAGAAAATCGCTGAAATCAACCAGCAATCAATCAGCAACGAACGTGATCTGTTTTTGCAGAATGTGAAAGTTCAGTCTAACGAACTGATTTCATCGGTTCAGAAAGAAGATAAGTGGATGGAAAAAGATCATGAGATAATTGACCTTCGTGAAAATATTCTAAAATCGACCAATGCCAGACTTTCCAACGGAACCGCAAAAATGACGGACTATCTGAACGATTTGAATGCTAAAACACAGGCATTGATTGATTTGGAAAAACATAAAATCGAAAAACAATATTATATCCAGTCATATAAAATATTAATCGGTATAAAATAGTGAGTTATGAAAAATATAAAATTTATAGGATTAGCATTTATTGCAGCGTTGGCATCATGCACCAGCAGCGATAACACACCCGATGCATACGGTCAGTTTGAGGCTACAGAAGTGCTTGTGTCTGCACAGGCAACGGGATCGCTTTTGAAATGGAATGTAGAAGAAGGCAAAAAGTATGATTCATTAGCTGTGCTTGGGTACATTGATTCAACCTCTCTGTATTTGAAGAAAGAACAACTGAAAGCCCAGTATAAGTCTATTTCTTCTAAATATTCAAATATTACAACGCAAATTGATGTGTTGAATGAGCAAAAGAAGAATTTATTGAAAGAAAAAGACCGCTTTACAAAACTGGTAAGCGAAAATGCCGCAACTCAAAAGCAGTTGGACGATATTGTAAACAATATTGATGTGCTGGATAAACAAATAGACAATATAAAAACCCAGAATCTGCCTGTTTCGAGCGAATTGGAATCAATGAATTTTCAAATCAAGCAGTTGGAAGATCAGCTCTCAAAATGCTATGTAAAAATGCCTATCAGCGGAACCATTCTGGAGAAGTATGCAGAAGGATCTGAATTTGTTGCACCTCCCAAATCACTGGTAAAGGTGGCAAATCTCGACAATCTGACGTTGAGGGCTTATATTGACGAAGAACAATTGTCGCAAGTGAAATTGGGACAAAATGTACGCGTTTTTGTTGATAATGGCGGCAATCTGAAAGAATATCCCGGAACTATTGCATGGATTTCTTCGCAATCGGAATTTTCGCCAAAAATTATACAAAATCGCGATGAACGTAAAAACCTTGTTTACGCTGTTAAGATTACGGTCAAAAATGACGGCAGCTTAAAAGTAGGTATGTTAGGCGATGTTCGCTTTAAATAATATGGAAGCGCTTAGAGTACAAAATATTTCAAAATCGTATGGCGAAGTAAAGGCTTTGCAGGGAATCAGTTTATCTGTCAGTCAGGGCGAAATATTCGGATTGATAGGGCCTGACGGAGCCGGCAAAACTTCACTTATCCGTATTTTAACAACTCTGATACTTCCTGATGCCGGTGATGCTTTTGTGATGGACAAACATGTAGTGAAAGATTATAAACAAATCCGGAAAATAGTAGGTTACATGCCTCAGCGATTTTCGCTTTACTTGGATTTATCGGTTGAAGAGAATTTACAGTTTTATGCAGAGATTTTTGGAACGACAATCAAGAAAAATTATTCATTAATTGAACCAATATACAAACAAATTGAACCTTTTAAGACACGAAAGGCCGGCCAGTTATCAGGCGGAATGAAACAAAAGCTGGCTCTTTCGTGTGCTCTTATTCACAAACCCGAAGTTTTGTTTCTGGATGAACCTACAACCGGAGTTGATGCGGTTTCGCGTGTAGAGTTTTGGGAAATGCTCAAGAATTACAAAAAAGCCGGAATCACTGTTTTTGTTTCCACGCCATACATGGACGAAGCTTTGCAATGCGACAGACTGGCTTTTATTAAAGATGGCTTAATATTATCAATATCCACTCCTGATGAGGTATTGAAAAATTATCCGTTGAATATTTTCGAAATCAAATCCGAGAACCTGAATAAACTCATGGCTTATTTGAATGAAAATCTGCCCGATGCCATTGTAACCCGTTTTGGAACGACCTTACATTGTTCCAGCAATAAATCGCAGGGCGAAATTCAGGAAATGGTTCACCATTGCGAGAATGTGCAGGTAAACAGAATAAAACCGACTATCGAAGATTGTTTCTTATGGTTATCGCAGGAAAAATGAAGAATGAAAATCAACATATCATCATTGCCAGG